>CALDPP010000104.1 GCA_937911345.1 uncultured euryarchaeote
AGCTAAGGTCGGAATTATTAGAACCAAGGAAGAGTTAGATGAGGCTATTGAAGATTTGAAGGCATTTGAAGCAAGAAGAATTGCTGCCTATCCCGGCTCCTCAAGGAAATATAATTCCGGATGGCACCAAGCGCTCGATTTGAAGAATATGGTAGATGTATCATATGCAGCAACACTTGCAGCCGTAACCCGAGAAGAGAGCAGAGGCGGCCATACTCGTGACGATTTCCCGGTCCCAGATGATGAGTACTGGGGAAAAACAATCAACATAATTTACATGGAAAACGGTGAGATAAAAGTCCGCCAGGACCCTGTTGTAGAAATGCGTGACGATCTCAAAGATGCAATCAAGGAAGTCAAAGACATGATTGCTGAGCGTGCTGCAGAAGCAGGAGGTGGCAAGTGATGTCATTAAAGGGCAAAAAACAGAATTTCAAGATTACCAGAGGAGAAGGAGAAGACGCTTCAATGGAGGATTATGAAATCGAGTTAGATGAAGGGATGGTTGTTCTTGACTGTGTCCACCGAATTCAATATGAACAGGAACCCGATTTGGCAGTAAGATGGAATTGTAAAGCCGGTAAGTGTGGTTCTTGCTCAGCGGAAATTAATGGTAGGCCTCGTTTGATGTGTATGACGAGAATGAGTGATGTCGTTGATGAAGTCAAGGAAGGAGAACCAATCGATATTCGTCCAATGAAAACATTTCCCCATATCAAGGATCTAGTCACTGATGTTTCATGGAACTATGAGGTTGCTCAGAAAATTAAGCCGATTAACGGACCCAAAGAAATGAACTGGGAATTTAACCAAATGGAAGCAGATAGAGTTCAACATTTTAGAGAATGTATCGAATGTTTCCTATGTGTAAACACATGCCACGTCCTTAGAGATCATGAATTGTTTGATGATTTTGCAGGTCCTAGAAATCTGGTTAGACTCGCTCAGTATGAAATGCACCCATTGGATTTAGAGGATAGAGTTCCAGAAATTAAGAAAGAATTTGGTGTAGAATATTGTAACATAACCCGTTGCTGTACTGAGGTATGCCCTGCAGGAATCCAAATAACTGATGATGCAATAATTCAGCTCAAAGAACGAGTTGTAGATCGTTATTATGATCCATTACAGAGAATTTGGCGGACTCTAACTCGTCAAAAGGTACGTTACTGAAGGCGATAATCAATGAGTAAAGCCATGCTGGCAAAGGCTGCTTTGTCAACAGTTTTGGGTCTATTTTTCGTGAATGTTGGCATTGCACATTTCACTGACACGGAATGGTTTGAACCAATAGTTCCAGAGGTCCTCGGAGACCCTACATTTTGGGTCTTGATAACTGGAGTGATGGAAATAGTAATTGGTTTAGGATTAATTATTCCGTTAACTCGAAGATATTCATCCTTGCTAATGGTTTTGTTCCTTGTTGCAGTCTATTGGGCTAATCTAAACATGTGGATTAACAATATACCTTTGGACAATAATACATTCGCTCCAATATGGCATGTTTTTCGGCTGATAGGGCAACTAGTAATGATAGGAATAGCACTCTGGGTAGGAGAGTGGTTGTCAAAGGGTGAAACACATGACAGATAAAGAAAAACTCTATCTGAGGATATTCAGCACAGTAATGATTTTTGCCGGTATCTTTTTGTTTTTGTTCCCAGAGACGCTGCAAGAAAGTACATCTTCGATGAGTGTAGATGAGCAGATAGATTTGAAAATCAGGTACTCGGCTATTCCAATAGCCATTGGTATTTTTTGTACAATAATTGTTAGATTTAGTGGAGAATCTACGACTTACAAACTGTTACTTGCATTACTAACTCTCGATTTTGGCTATTTTGTTACAAGGTTAATTGCTCTAGCAGTTTATGATTTTGAGTCAGAAATTCAATTTGTTTGGCTAATAATAGAGATTATCATTGCATCTGTATTATTATATGGTTTGAAATTAAAAAAGGCCCCCTCGAAGGCCTAAACCTTCGAAGGGGCAGTTATATTCCGCAGAATATATCAGTTCATAAGGTGTCTAAAGACTCGAAATTATCACTCAAAGGTGCTCGATTCCGATTTTCTTTACGTTTGCCTTCTTGATCTTGTCAGGAAGCCAGGCTGGGCCGTTTGCAGGCTTGTCAACCATTGATATGCTGCCAGTAAAGCAGTGGACTCTCTTGGTTCCACGCTCTCTTAGGCGTATATCGGTGTGTCCACGGGTTGCGGCTTTTAGGGCTGCACCACGTGGTTGTTTGCTCGCAAATACTTGGCTTGTATCTTTGCCGCCCTGCATTAGGACGAAATATTTCTTATCAGACATTTTGGATAACCTCCGGTACCAAGTAAATTGGTTAGGTATATAGTATTTATGCCGAAAAACCGCTATACTGCGCTACATATAGGGCGCAGCACACCTTTCGGACATACAGTTTTTACCAAAACGGGGCATGTAAAGCCACATTAAACAACATCGGCACCAGCAAGAGTTTTTGTGTTCAAGACACCATCAACCGGACGTATTGTTTCAACTACAGTTTTTGCGATAGAGGCTAAATCGTCAGCAACTAATTTGATTATCAAATCGTAATCACCGAACAGAACGGTAATGTCATCAACATTCTGCATCCCCTTAATGGTGTTGTAAGCTTCGATTTCCATCCCAGGTGTCACGTTAACTAATACATATCCTACAGCCATGCTATCATGAGGCCTATGACTAGGTAGATAATGAATTATTCCAAAGAAACATTCGGTATATTATAAAATTGTCAAAATCGGGAAAAATTCACACTTTTTTGCGAACTAAATAAGTAAGACACCCCTCCATGCTTGTACGATGCCGGAACTATATATGTCCAGAACCTGCAAATGGGGTGTCTTAACTGTAGTAGGTGGAGATTTGTGGGATCATACTGGTGATGCTTTGATTACTCCGGCAAATAATCGCTTGTCCGGAAGAGAGGGATTAGACTCCATGGTACATGCTAAAGCTGGTTCAGAGCTGACTCAAGTCACAAGAAACATATGTTTGGAAAAGCGAAAAATCAACGCACCACCTTGTGCAGTGACTCATAATGTAGTAACTGAACCATATGCCCTTTCAACAAATTACAAACACATTATTCATGCAGTAGGGCCAGATTGTCGCAGGCCAAGCCAAGATGAATCAAGAAGACAACTCCTGCCGGAAACCTATCACAACCTCTTCGATCGCTTCAAAGAAATGGATGATGTTAGAAGAATCGTGTCTCCTCCAATATCTATGGGGATATTTGGCTATCCACACAGAGAAGGCGCAAGAATTACTCTAGAGGTCTTGCTAAATCATCTCGACGGTGAGGAAGACCCTGGCTTTGATGAGTTTATTCTAGTTATCAAAGAACGTAATTTCATTAACAATATGCGTACTGTTTACAGAGAATCTGAAGATCAGTTGCCTGGTATAGATACAACAAATCAATAGGTGATTAATTGGTTGACCTAGTACAATCGGTCGCCTCATCTTTTCCAACCGATAGGAAAAGTTTCGATTCTGTAATCATGATTTCAAATAGCGTAACAAAAATTAGGCAAATTCACGAGGTAATTCCTAGTGGTATAGGAACTACAATTTTAACTAGTAAATCTAGAGTTATAGAATCATTTGCAGATGATGATATTGCCGTTGTCATGATGGATGAGTCATTATCAACCATGGGCTTACAGATTTTGAATCAGTTACATGATATGATTCTTCAAGCAATCGGTGAAGGGCGTATTGCGCGCGGCGAAAAAATCTTAGTTGTACTTGCTGAACCTCTGGATGGACTATTTTCAATTGACACTACGATGCTTAATGCAAACAGATTCGCCACATTATCAGCAGAAATAAATGTCGATTTAGAAGTGTTAACCAAATCTATGCAACTAGCCAGGCACATCGGCTCGAGGGGTAGAGAAGGACACTCAGTAGGGGCTTTGTTTGCCATAGGTTCTTTGCCTAAATTAAGAAAATACTCAACTCCTCTGGTACTTAATCCATTCAAAGGTCATGATGCTGAAAAAAAGAGCATACTACATGATGAGAATCACGAAACTCTAGCAGAATTCGCTTGGCTTGATGGGGCGATTTTCTTTAACAAGGAAGGGGTAGCAAGCGATGCAGGTAGATATATCCAAGTTCCGGCAGGTACTCAGCCAAAGTACGGTGAAGGCGGTCGGCATTTAGCCGCTAGAGCGATTTCTCAACTAGCTGAATGTGCGGCAATTTGCGTTTCATCCTCAGGAAAAATCACTCTGTATGTCAATGGTCGAGAGAGATATAAGGTTAGGCTAAACTAATCATTCAGCCTCTTGCAATTTACTTTCGAACGGGTTTAATCCAATTTCGGCAGAATTTATTCTCAAATTGATAAGATGTAAATCATCTCTTGCACCCTCTAACGAGGCAGAATGTAGGTTCCTGTTGACTATCTCTTTGATTCTCTTAATCGATGCTAACCGTTGATTCTTGTCCTTTGGTCTCAACTGTTCTCCCCTAAGTGACATTAACCAGTCTTCCAAGGTGTTTTTGCCCCATTCAGGCGCACGCATTTTTGCTGCTAGAAGAATGTCAGAATTTCTGTGTCTAAATCTAACTCTTCCGTCGCTGATTCTTGTCGCTTGAATTGATCCGGGATTCCAGATATCCAGCGGTATGTGTAAGTGATGTCTAATTTCAATTCTATCTCGGGACATGTTTACAGCATTGTCTTTGAACATAAAATCAGCAATGAGTACACTGCGTTGTAGCTTGATGAAAACTTGAACTCTCTCATCGTCTTCAAACCATTCTAAGACCTCTGATGGACTCTGGCCCCATGTTTCATCGCACCACTCCGCAATATCATCGCTTAATGGTTGCATGTCTACCCCTTTTCGTGCTCATTCTTCAACTTTGTTCATCTTTTGTTAATATTCAAATTAAGTGACAATGTGGGAGTACTATGGCAGCCAACTGGGGGACCGTTGATTTCGACTGGTCGTTCATTTTGTTGTTGATCCTTTCTTGGTACATATTATTGAGAATATGGGAAAATAATGGTACTCTTGACCGTTGGAATGCTTCTAGGGTGTTCGGTGTCATATTGATGGTAAGAAGTAAGCGTGGATTAAAGTTGCTTGACAAGACAGTAAAACCTCGTGGATTTTGGCGCTTCTATGGTGAAGTATCACTCTGGGTATGCATTTTTTCCATGTTAATGGTCGGCTTATTGATGATTATCGCATTCATAACTGCACTAGTTACTCCACCTCAAACTCCTCCACCAAGTGCCAGTGAATTAGTAGCTATACCCGGATTAAACCCCGTCATACCACTCGGATGGGGTGCATTAGCATTTATTGTGGCACTGGTAATTCATGAATTTGGCCATGGTTTGCAAGCACGTGCACACGGAATGAGAATTAGAGCGTTTGGACTGTTGCAACTCGGTCCTTTGCCACTTGGTGCTTTTGCGGAACCTCAATATGAAGAGTTAACCAATGCACCAAGTAAAGAGAGGATGAGAATGTTTGCGGCAGGTCCTGCGACAAACATCTTTGCAGCCATCGTTTGTCTAATGTTCTTGGGTGGATTAGCAGGACAGTTTGTAGCAAGTGATGATGGTGTACACGTGCGAGGGATTGTTCAGGAAGAAGGAGCATATAATGCAGGTCTAGAGCCATGGGACACCATCCAATCAATCGATGGTCAACCGGTAACTAATGTCGATGATTTCTACGATATTATGGCCGTATACTCAGCTAATGATACCATAGCAATTACTGTTATGCATCAAAACGGCCAAGTAGAGACGCTGAATGCTACTCTTTCGGATAAATATGACTATTATGTTGATCTAGGATGGTCAAAATCTAATTTGGAAGGTTTAGGGATAGAGAAGGGAGACCCTTTCCTCGGTGTTGAAGGTCTATCCGGGGGAACTGCGGGTATAGACCGCCTGGCAGGACCACTTTCACCCCGCTGGGATGGCAACATTTTGCAAAAATCGGTCATGGTTCCATTTCACACACTAAGCATGATGATTGTCCCATTTGAACTACAGGGCGTTGCAATGCATCCTTTTGAAGAATCATTATTAGAGGCAGATGAGAATCCATTTGCTCAAACTCTTGGCACCAACGGATTACTATTTCTAGTAAATTTGTTTTTTTGGTTGCTGTGGGTAAACATTTTGCTTGGCTTCACAAATTTGATACCGATGGTTCCATTTGATGGAGGTCATATGTTCAAAGATATGCTAAGAGGTATTCTAAATGGAGTAAAGAGACTCGGGCGTAAATTGAAGTTTTGGGATATCAATCCTATGTGGATAGAACATATATCTAGCAAAGCATCAAACATATCATCACTTGCATTGCTAGGGATGATTGTATTTATTCTGATAATTCCATATTTCTAATCTCTAGAGTTTTCTTCGCTTCAACTCAGCAAGAATATTTCTCTTATGCTTCGTCTTAATTTCAGTATTTTTGGTATGACCTTCGAATTTCATGTAACTTGTTGTAATATTACTACGAGTTTGTAGATTTTTCATTTTTGTTTCATTATCATTTACTTGTGAGCAAACTAATGCAATGAATTCATTGAGTGGCATTCCATCCTCCCAATTGAGGTATGGTTTGCCATTACGAGTTAGTGGAAGGCAAGGGATTGAGGGTTCAAGTTTCCTTAATTTCCCATGCAGCGTTTCAGTTTCTACTCTAAAGATTCTCCAAGAATCACCTCTTACTCCTTTTAGACGATAAGCGTATAGCGGCATTAGACACGACCTATTGCCCTCATAAACTAATGAATTATACTGTTCCACCGTTCTTCCAGAGAGGTACAATTTCGCTTCTTTTGAGGATTTTACTTCGATAGGAAAACACAGATCTCCTCTTAGAGCTAACAAATCTCCAGAACCCTCAATCCCCGAACCTGCAGCTCTAACAACAAGAAAGGGCCGTTTTTCTATTAATTTCATCTTGGCTTTTTCAATCTCACTGCATGATTTTATGATAGCATCGACGCCTTTGGTTAAACCAGCAAGAACTTGCCTTAGTTCCCGCTCATATTTGCTGCTCACGGCGTTATATCATTGTCAAACGCTTTTGATTACTTCGGTTGTTAGAAGAAAATTAATCGCAGTTTTTGTTAGAACCTTTTTTTCGGTAAGTTTGTGTTTGTCGACGCTTTACACATGTCATGGCGCGACTGGCGATACGGACTGATGATTTCCGTTTGTCATTCAAATTAATCGAAAAATTGCGGTCTAAAAATCTAAGTTTCGAGGTAATTGATGTTAAAAAATCAGTTCCCAGTGAGAAGGTAGTATGGTTTTCTACCCCATCAGAAATTGTTAATCATCCTACATTAGGCACTCCTATTCCAGTTGGAATCGATAGCATTGATGATGCAATATTATCGGCATTATTCCAATTAAAGCGTACATCAACACCCGTATCGCTGGTAATTGGTGTTGACCCAGGACCATATCCTGGTGTTGCGTGGATGGTCGATGGGGCTTTCAATGGTGTGATGGAATTAACATCAGTTGATGAAGTGATTCCAAAATTGGAAAAACTAATTGACATTGCAAATTTTGACTCCGTATTAATCAGGATTGGTGATGGTGCTCCATTGATTAGAGACCGTATAATCAACGATTGCATTGCAGAAAATTGGGTCGTAGAGCAAGTTAACGAAACTAAGACCTCGATTGGTTTGATACGAAACAATCACTCAATTTCTGCCCTTAGAATTGCGGCAAATAGTGGCTCTAAAGTGTGGCAAACGAGAGACGTGAACCCATCAGATGGTGAAATAAAGTATATTCAAACAGAAAGTAGAAAGCGTTCTAATGGCGAAATAACCATCTCTAAAACTACTGCTATTTCAGTCGCTAAGGGTGAATTGAGTATGGAAGATGCCATAGCAAAGAATCGCCATCATTCCTCAGAAGAATAGTCCACTTCTAGTTTAGCTTGCCTCATCTCTGGTGATTCTTGCATAATTTTCTTTAGCATCACTTCCAATCCAACGGGGGCGAATATTATGCCTCCAATAACCATGGCCAAAAAGAGGAATGACGATCCGGGGACATATTGAGTGCCTGGTGAATCTGCGCCACTCAACATTAATTTCACCGTACCAAGCCAAGGAATCTCTCCACCAGCAACCCCAACTAACCAATCTTCTCTAACCGGCCCTGCTACCCCGGACGCGCTGTGAATTCCAGAGGATCCATTGACTACTAATCCGCCCTGATCAACTGAGCATTGATTGTTGTCACCAAGTGTAACGATACCAGAATGTTTTGGTTGCCAATTCCATACTACAAGATACGGCTCAACATTAGCATGTGCCATTCTTTTGCAATCATAGTATCCGGCATTATATCCATCAAATCTAATTGTGATAGTTTCTGAATTCGTGACATTTGTTCCAGGCACCGACCATGTCAAAACACATGTTCCAATTTCCCCATCTTCATCTTCGACGGCACTATCCCATGTACCTCCGTTGGGGCAATAGTCAGAGTCGTTAGCTGCTAATCGATTAGGTGATGTAGTTTGGCTCGGCTCGACTCTTAATATTGCTCGGTGAATAATCGGTGTACCCTCGTCGCCATTTTTATGATAAATTATTACGTCACCTTCCATGCCATGGGTCTCATAACCGTGATATTTGTTGCTCCGATCACTTGCTTCAGCGAAGGTGATAATATTGTCATACGGAGTGTCCATTACCAGGATTAAATCGCCAGCGTCTATGCTCCCGACCTCGCCATTTTCTTCGTGAATCATTGACGATGATTCAACAACAACCAAGGGTGGCATTGTTCCGGTGTGTGCCCATAATCCCAAAACAAGAAAGGCAATCATTGCAACTGCGAGCAACATCTCTCGCAGGAGATTGTTAAACGGGTTACTGCTAGTCAACTTTTACCCTCATTTACGCTTCTTGAGGCCTTTATCGACAAGGAAATCTTCCCATGCAACGGCATGACCGGCGCCCAAGACTTTGGCAGCCTCATCGCCTTCAGATTTACGTCTCTTAAGCTCAGATGTAGAATCAATCTGTTTCAATTCATCTAGTAGGTTGACGTAACCTCTTAGATTCAAAAATTCCGGTGTAGCGACTATCAAAATTAGGCTTGATAGTACAATCATACCTATTGCAGCACCAGTAAAGTCGCCCCAGTCTGCATCGCTTTGCAAGAATAATAATTGGTAGGCACTTACTATCAAAAGAATTGCTGCAGCGCCAAAAGCAGTTGCGCTTAACATTAGTTGTCTGCCATGCTGTTTTGCCCATAAACTGCTAAAGAACCCCATATCATCACCATTGCTTGGTTGGTGGTACCATGTTTGAGTTCTTTGATGTTTTGTTTACATTTTTCATTACAAATACTCAAAAGTAGAGCCAATGGAGAACTACTAGGGGGATGGGGAGAGTATGTCTAGTGTATTTTCCCAATTACATGAAAATCTCCAAGAAGCGCTTGCTGCAAGGCAGTGGCAACCAACCCCAATTCAAGAGTCTGCAATTCCAGATGTAATTGACGGTAAAGACAGATTACTAATCGCTCCGACAGGTTCTGGTAAGACACTATCCGCAATCCTACCAATCTTACACAGATGTATAACCGAAGAATGGGAGCCGCTATCGGTACTCTATATCACTCCGCTACGAGCGCTAAATAGAGATGTTGATCGCCGATTGCAAGATATAGCTGAAGCGGTTGGTTTACGGGTAGGATTAAGACACGGTGATACAACCAAATCAGAGCGAGCTAAACAGGTTAGAAAACCTCCTCACATATTAGTAACAACACCAGAAACTTTCCAATTAATGTTCACTGGTAAAAATTTACGTGGATTACTCAAGACCGTCAATGCAGTAATCGTCGACGAGGTTCATGATTTAGCAGCAAGTGAACGAGGTTGGCAATTATCCCTTGGATTGGCAAGATTAGAAGCACTGTCCGGCAGAAAAGTACAGCGAATTGGCTTGTCTGCAACAGTAGGTAATCCCGAACAGGTAGCTAAATGGCTATCAGATTCTGGGGAAGTAATTATTGAAACAGGTAAACGAATAACAGAAATTCTAGTTGAGACAGAATTTCCGGAATCAGAGGATGAGACAGGAGCAATCGAATACGCCATCCCGTCACGTGCACATGCTATCTTTCGTCAAATCATCGAGATGATTCGAAAAGATGCTCCATGTTTGTTATTTGTGAACAGTAGAAGCGATGCAGAAACTATAGCTAATCGTTTGCAGAAAATGGCCCCAGATCTCGAAATTGGTGTTCACCATGGTTCCCTTGCGACAAAAACAAGAGTAGAGATGGAGGACGGGTTGCGTGAAGGGAAAATTTCAGGATTAGTGTGTACATCTAGCCTAGAACTGGGTATCGATATTGGTCTAATCAATAGGATAATTCAAGTCAAGAGTCCTCGTTCAGTAGATAGATTATTGCAAAGAGTCGGCCGTGCAGACCACAGACTAGGTGGAATTGGGCGAGGTAACATTTTCGCTTGGGATTGTGACGAATTATCAGAGGCGGCAGTAATTGCCAATAGGGCAATGAGAGGTGAATTAGAACCCGTTATTTGGCGAAATAATCCACGGACAGTGGCAATAAACCAATTGATATTAATGGCTCATTGTTTCAAAGCAGTTCCTATTGATGAAGCCACTATGATTATCAATCAAGCACCACAATTTGAATCATGGACTCGAAAGGACACAATTGATGTTTTGGAAGTGATTGCTGATAATTGGCTGGTAAAATACTCCGAAACTCCAAACGAAGTGCCTTGGTATAGGTGGCCTACAGCGATATATGAGAAAGCAAAGCTTCTCGAGGAGAATAAATCAGTCCAACTACCAATTGAAAGACCGTTATTCAAAACACCAGATGAAGAGATTGATTCGGAATTAAAGAAGATTAAACTACAACTCCCTGCAGAATATTCAAACGGTTGGATTTCTGTTTCAGGTAGGACAAGGGATTGGGTTACTAATCACCTATCGATGATTCCAGACAAACAATCCTACAAGGTAAGAGACAGTGTAACAAGGCGGACCATAGGTAGTGTTGACGAGGCATTTGTACTATCCTTAAACGACTCAGGTGAGGATGAGGATGGGGCAGTACGAAGATTTGTTATCGCTGGAAGAACTTGGATGATAATCGATGCAGATCCAGAGAAGTCAGAACTTCTAGTGGTACCAGCATCAGACCAGGCAAAGGCTCCTCAATGGGTCGGAGAATTGCCCCCTGTCCCCGCCGAAGTAGCACGAGAAATTGGAAAATTGAGAGAATTGATTGCTCTGGATTTAGGATTGCTAGATTCCGAAATAGCGAGACCAAAATCAATTGACAGATTCAAGTTACTCTCGTCAAATTCATTGCAAGTTAGTGATTATCCAATTAATCAGCATGGCCTTGGGATGCTTAGTGAAGAGATTGGAGAACACATGGAGAAATCTAGTAGTCTACCAACAGACCGTAATATCACGATAGAAGCAAGGAATGACGCTTTGATAATCAATTCCTGCCAGGGAACTAAAATTAACGAAACGATTGGCCATTTGTTATTGGCCATGGCATCAACTAAGTCAGGAAACTGGGGGCGTTTAATCATTGAATCAACTCGTATTGGAATACAAGCATCTGGTATTTCTCCCGAGGATTTAGTTGGTTGGTTGAATGAAACCCCGCCCGATGCTTTAGAGGGTTTACTGAGCGTAACTTTACCAAATTCAAGACAACTTAGATGGCGATTTGCTGAGGTTGGAAAGGCATTTGGCATCATAAGACATGGAGTTGACCCAAGACGTATCAACTTGCAGGCTTTGATTAGAAAGTATCGTGGCACTGTTGTTCTTCAAGAAGTATTGGATAAGTTATTCTTTGAAAAGATGGACATTCAAGGTGCTAAGGATGTTTTATCAGCGATTCAAGACGGAGTAATATCGATTGAAATTGCCGCTCCGGGTCCTATTGGTTTGTCTAGAAGGTCGAGTAAAGATTTACTGTTGCCAAACTGGGATAACGCAGCAGTTAGAGAGCGGCTGAAGTTGCGTTTAGAAAATGAAAGAGCGGTATTATGCTGCTTAAAATGCCAGAATGTGCGACGGTTTAGAGTCGCTAGATATGAAACAATATCAGATATCGGCTCTTGCTTGAAGTGCAAAGGAAGGATGCTTGCTTGCGCTAGAGAAGGTTTACTTTCAATGCTCAAAGATTGGGTTTCCTCTGATGAGGATACTGACAGAGTAAGAATGATCAAAAATGCAGAAATGGTCCAAAACAGAGGTCAAGAAGCGATATTATGTCTAATGGGTAGAGGAATCGGTGAGGCAACCGCACAGAGAATATTACGTAAGGTTCCGAGAAATAATCGAGATGGTTTATTCAAAGCGATTCATAATGCTGAAGTCGAATATGCTAGAACCCGGAGATTTTGGGGTTAGTTCGCTTCATTCTGCATATTGATGATTTCAGCAGCCCGAACAACATCACCTTCTTCCCACCAATCAACAGCAATGAACGTCGGACGCTTACCGTGTTCTGACCAACACTCATTGGCTCTCTCGACTAGAAAATCCACATCATTTGCTTCCTCTGCTTGTGTTGGGTCGGCTAGCCCAACTTGATTGCTCAACCAATTATTCATATGATAAACCGCTTGACTCCCATCTCCTCTATGGACATCGCAATTCATTTCGGAAGTGCTTTGTTCTCCATAATTTGTCGTCCAACTATGGCTTAAGAAATCATGAATCCAAGGGTGACTATCCTCGTCCCCCTGTTCCCAAAACACAACTAAATTTGTTTCATTATCAATTAATTGCTGTAAGGTTGGCCAAGGCTCGTTAACTGCATGAATGAATACTCTATCCATTAATCCAGAATCGATGAAGACTTGCTCAAGATGTTCGGAAGAGACATAATTTTCTACCAGCACGGTAACAACATCTTGTGGATTATCATCCATCTTATCGTTAAGTTCAGTCAACCAATCAACTGCACTAACATTGCCATAAACACAGGGGCTGAATCCTCTATCATCGCTGCCGTGACACAGTTTTACACCTGAGTACTGTTTATTGTTCAAATTATCATAGTGTGTGTCAATCATGAAAGCTCTCATGCCGGCTTGCCATTGAGCATTAAAACCAGTTCTGTGATTGCTTGCTGGGTAATATATTCCATCATCCTCGGTAGCAAAAGCATTGTGAGTTTCCGGGAAAGTAACATTGTCATAGGTTCGAAGACACAATGCAATCATGCCATTACATGGAATTGTGGGTTCTGGCTCAGGCTCGGGTTCTGGCTCAGGTTCTGGCTCAGGTTCAGGCTCGGGTTCTGGCTCAGGTTCTGGCTCAGGCTCGGGTTCAGGTTCAACGATTTCGTTGTCTGTGTCATCTGCTTCATTTTTCCCTAGCGGGTCCACAGGGTCGATACAACCAGCAAACATGAGCAGAGATGCAAGTATGAGTGTTATCACTCTGCTCATAACACCCGCTAGTGGTTTTCATCAATCAAATGTACGGTCGAAAAGAGGTCTAGATACTTCTTACATCTACCCCTGCTTCTTTCAGCATTTCATTTGAGGTAGTGAAGTCTTCTTTCCAACGATCTGGTATTTCACCAGTTTCGGGATAAACAACTTCCTTTATTCCGGCTTGAATGAGTGACCTAGCACATCTTGAACACGGCGGCCAGGTAACATATGCGGTACTATTTTTTAGTGAAACACCAATTCTTGCTGCATGCATGATGGCATTTTCTTCAGCGTGGCAGATTAGAGGGTACTTCTTCTCTCTATCCATCAACCTTTCATCATCATCGTCAATGCCTCTAGGGAATCCATTGAATCCGGTTGAGCGAATCTCACGGTCCTCGCCTACTACAACACAACCCACTTTAGTCGATGGGTCCTTGCTCCACAGCGAAATGTGTTTTGCAAGCTCAATAAATCGTACATCCCACTTTCCACTCATCGCAACCGTGCTCTCCTAGATGTATCCCAACTTCATTGCTTCGGCAGTAAACTCAAATCATCATCGGAATTTTTCCCTAAGTGATTGAGTATATTTCCTTGCAGGTATAATGATCCCAATGATATTATCACTCCGCTCTCCATGGTATTGGAAAGAATTTGATCGATTGCTGTAACCACGTCTGGGTAGGTGTAAATTGCATCACAGGACCATTCAAATTTTGCTAGATTTTCTGGGTCAAGACCAGGATATCTGCCTCCAAAAGGTTTGGTTAAGTAGAGCCTCACACGAGAGAACGATTTACATATTTCGTTAACTAACTGTAACATGGTTTCCAATTCCTGCTGCGGGGATGTACCAAAAAGCAACGAAATATCATCGGAGTGGTTATTCTTTTTGCCAATCTCAATAATAGACTGTTGAACTCTTTTGAGCCCAGATGGATTGTGTGCAGCATCTAGGATTAATCGATGGCCTGAACTTAGGCTTAATTCTTGCAATCTAGCAGGCCAATTGACAATTTGTTTGGCTTCAATGAAGTCTTGATTTTCTAAGCCAAGAAGGTTGAATGCTGCTTTTGCGAGTAATTCTGCTTCTTCAATAATTGACGTATTGTCTGGTATGGTCACGAATTTACACTCAGCAACACCAAATTCCTCATTCAATTCACTTCTTGAGCAATTTTTCGCTGTATCTATTACAGTTTGACGATAATTAGTAATTTCCATTTCTCTTGCAATAATGTATTTACCAGGCCTTGCAATAGCAGCTTTTTCACCAATTATTTGGTAAATATCGTCTCCTAAAATGTCTGTATGTTCTTTGGTTATGGAGGTTAGAATTGATAAATCAGCAGGAGCACACCTCGTTGCATCTAATCGGCCTCCAAGGCCGGTTTCTAGAATTAGAAATTTCGGTTTTATTTCGGCAGTTACAATCATTGTTGCTAAGAAAGTAGTCTCAAAGAAAGTTGGATTTATTGACAAATCTTCCGCTGCGTCTTTTACTTGCCTAAGAGCATTGTCAAATTCCCTACTAGAAATAGGTCGGCCATCCAATCTAATCCTTTCTTCCACTCGGCATAAATGGGGAGATGAAAATAATACATTTGAGACCTTATTTAATGTCAAATTAGCAGCCATAAGAGAACACAATGTGCCTTTGCCATTACTGCCCGCAACATGAATAATCTGAGTATCATCAAACCTCAATTTGAATGAGGATAAAATTGTGAAAGTATTTTCTAAACCCAATGCCATACCGCTTTTCTTGGTTGATTCCAACCATTCTCTTATGGTTATGGTACTGGGCACGTTCCACCCATCATTTCATATCGCATAATTCTTAGTGATATGATTTATCTTTGTCAGATAAAAGCGATTCACTCAAAAGATAGAGCATCCACGCCAAAACATGAGCGAGGCTGACAATCCAACCGCAGGGCCAGCCAATGCCTCAGCGGAATTCGTCAGACTAGAGCAAGAACTTGCTCAAGAGACGAGTGTATTTGCATTGATGAAAGAACAGATGACATCAATGCTGGGAATGGTGACTATGTTCGTCGTGACCATCGTTTTGGCACTTTTCATTAGACCTTGGTATGATGTAGCTGAATTGCATGCTTTTGGCGAGACAGGTGCTACTCAAGTTAGGTTTATCTTCCTTGAACTAATCATGATTTTCATATTTACTGCAGTTGTTATTGCACTTGCTAGATACAAGAAAGAGTGGGTGATAAAATACGGAATTATGGGAGTTCTTACCATTGCCCTAATGTACACCACAGTACCATTGATGCACGTGCTAGTTATCGATTTTGATGCTGAAGATTTTGAATATCAAGAATCTTTTACATATTCTGGAGAATATGTAACGGACTTAGGAATGGACGGATTTATCACGCATGAGTTAATTGGGAACTCAACCAATTGGCAAGATTCGATCTCATATTACAGTGGTGAATCTTTGAATTCGACGGAAGTAGACTGGGTCTCGAATTTTTCTAGATTGCCTGCTGGTGATTTTGAAAACCTACGTATAGTCAAGTCTGAGAACTACTTAACATTAACAAATACTGCATGGATATGGACCGTCAATTTACAGTCTGGAGAAACTCA
>CALDPP010000105.1 GCA_937911345.1 uncultured euryarchaeote
ATCAGTAATGGCATGATTGGATGGTAATATGGTGTGGTGGTCAGTTCAACCTGGCCGCTAGCGGCAAGTTCGCTGTACATTGGCAGAACGTTGGCCATGTGGGCATGTTGTCGATCAACCACATACATCAAATCAGCATGAGTGTACTGTCCTGGTTGCATGAATAAGTCAATCAAGCCTTGATCGTAATGGCTAGGGTCGTATTCTCCTTGAACGTAATCTGGTGAGAATTGGTAAAGATACCACAATACTTGCAGGTCAAGATAATCCTGCTCATTGAGTAAAGTGTCACTCATGATAGTTGCCGGCTTGAGATTATGCAGAGTCATATCGTATAGCTCTGAGTAGCGATTGCTAGATGGATACAACCATGACTGAATGTGACCTGTCTCTGAGACATTGTAAATCCAGCCGCTGTTCCAAAATGACTGGAATTGCATAGTGTGTAATTCGAGTGCTGTGGCATTTGGATAGCCGCCTTCTGGCCATGGACGCTTAGCCATGTCTGTGTGGTCGTCCAGTGGTTCATTTTCGTAATAATCGACCAACTGCTCGATAAATGATGGAACTAGATTGTAGGTAACTTTGGTGCCGGTCTGCGCAAGAATGCCTGGGGAATCAACATACTCAGTCATTGCGTGAACTCTAACCCACGGCATTTCGTAAGTATCGGTTAATTTGTTCTTGTAATATGGTTGGTGTTGATGGAAAATGATTGCTAGATTCAGTGCATCGTCAACCTTGTCGACTCCGCCTGCTTCTATGACTGGTAGTGAATTTGGTGAGGTGGCATTGTTGATATTATCGATGTGGTAGTAATGTGAGAAGGTTTCTGCACCGTTTGAACTGCTTGGGTTCTCTGTTGGGAAGGATGTCCAAACATGTCCTTCGTCTTGCCATTGAGCGTAGACCATGAATTGTAGTGTGGTTGGGCTACCAATCGCGTCCCAGGGGATTGCCATTTCAGTTGTTGGATTGTCGGTCCAGCCAACATAGATTTCTGAACTAGTCAGTGTTCCTTGATCGGCCCAAGACGAACCATCATAGGAAAAGTACTGGTTGTAGGAAGAATCTTCCAGAGCAAAGCCATAATCTGCTGCAAATGGTAGAGTGTGGGCAAAGTTCCAATCTTTACTCAAAACTGAGCCCTCTTCGCTGGTGTTGAAATACACGAATAGGTCTGCACCGTCTGTTGTTGATGCCCAATCTGTACCTGACCATGCAACATAGAAATTATCTGCATCCCATGTTACATGAAGCGATACTCCATGACTATCAATTGCCATCTCAGTATCCGTAGACCATTCAGAAGTATCACCATCAACAGTAATTGTTTCTGGGGTTGTTGCGGAAACAAATCCCATTCCAGCCTGTAAACAAAACAAAAGCACGATGAATACAGCAGTCGCTCTCATCAGTTTCTCCTGTATGTGATAACTTGAAAGGGTTTATTGTCGACCATTATAAACATGGGAAAGGAAGTTGGTATTCTGTGCCACTTGACCTCATTACCTAACGGGAAAATCTCGGATGGAGATAAATTTCTGCAATATCTAAAGGATAATAATTACTCAAAATGGCAGTTTTTACCGTTAACACCGCCTGATAAACACAAATCTCCATATGCTTCTCCATCGGCTTTTGCTGGACACTATGGCATCTGCTCTAGTGATGTCATCGGAGATTTGTCTGACGAAGATTATTGGCTCGAGGATTGGGCGCTGTTTGCTACAATCACTGAACATTATCCCGGGAAAAATTGGACTCAGTGGCCGGAAAAATTACGCAATCGGGACCCAGATGCGTTAGCAAAATGGCGGGAAAAAATAAGCCCTGAAATTAGACGCCAAGGGATATTTCAGCATGAATGGTTGGCAATGAAAGCAAGAGCGAACGGCCAAGGAATAGAATTAATTGGCGATTTACCGATTTTTATCTCACATCATTCTGCAGACGTTTGGGCTAACCCAGAATTATTCCAACTAGATGAGAATGGCTTACCGACGGTTGTAGCTGGTGTGCCACCGGATTACTTCAGTGATACTGGTCAGAAGTGGAATACTGTCCTGTACAATTGGGCAGAGCATGAAAAGACAAATTGGCGATGGTGGAAAGAAAGAATGGCTCGTATGCTTAGGCTGTTTGATGTGGTAAGAATAGACCACTTCAGAGGTTTCCATTCTGCCTGGGCAGTACCAAGAGAGGCGGAAGATGGAGTAATTGGACAATGGCAAGAGGCACCCAAAGAGAAGATTGTCAAAGCCTTGGTAGATGTGGCAGGAGATGAATCTAGAATAATTGCTGAAGACTTGGGTATAATCCCACAAGAGGTCATCGATTTGCGTCTGCAATTTAATTTGCGCGGCATGGCAATACTTCAGTTCGGCTTTGGGAAGGATTGTGACAAAAGTCCGCATCATCCAAGCAATATCAATTCAATGCAGATTGTGTATACGGGGACTCATGATAATGATACGCTTCTTGGCTGGTGGGAATCAAGTAATGATGTCATAAAGGCAAATGTCCGCTCAATAACCGGTAATAGTGAGGACATTGTTGGTTCGATGATCAATGTGGCTAAAGAGTGTGCTGCGCCAATGTGCATCATTCCGTTACAAGATATTCTGCGACTTGACTCCTCTGGCCGTATGAATGTACCAGGCGTTGAGCAAGGTAACTGGCTATGGCGATTTGCTTGGAGTGATTTAAACTAATCATGTTTAATCGTTTAGAGGCAGTATCATAACCCTCCTTAGTAACGCATTCATCGAATGGGGCTCGTTGGGTACTTCACGGCAGAAATTGGACTTTGGTCAGAATTACACACTTATTCTGGCGGGTTAGGGGTTTTGGCAGGCGACCACGTCAAATCTGCAGCGGATGCTGAGATAGATTTAGTCGGTGTAACTTTGCTATACCGAGAAGGATATGGTCGTCAACATATTGATGATGATGGTAATCAAACTGAAAGTTTTGGGGCAATTGATCCCTCTGACCACCTAATCGATACTGGGCTCGATTTGACATTGCCGTTAGATGATGCTACATTGCACGCTAAAATTTGGAAGGTGGAAGTTGTTGGTGTTACCGGACATGTTGTTCCAGTTTACTTTTTGGACACTCATCATCCTAAGAATTCAGAATATCATCAAAGCATGGGTGCGAGATTGTATGGCGGCAATGATGATGTCAGAATTCGCCAAGAATACTTGCTTGGTGTCGGCGGAGTACGTCTTCTTAACATGCTAAAGAAGGATTTCTGTGGCCTCCACCTTAACGAAGGACACTGTACTTTTGCTCTATTGGAATTATTACATCAAGGCTGGACTAGAGAAGAATTAAGCAAGAAAATTTTGTTCACTACTCACACTCCGGTACCTGCTGGACACGACCGATTTAATTGGGAAGATGTCAATGAAGTACTTGGTGAATTAATGCCTGATGATGTGGTCGAACTCGTGAAATCTGTTGGCGACCCTGAAGACGGTGCTAGATGTTCAATGTCTCACCTTGCTGTTGCCCTTGCTGAACAAGTGAATGCGGTATCAAACCTAAATGCCCAAGTCGCATCAACGATGTTCGATAACTATCACATCCATCCATTGACAAATGGTGTTCACCACATCACCTGGACATCTCCGACAATGTCCGAATTATATGATGAAAAATTACCTGGTTGGAAAGCGGATCCAACCCAATTGGGTTATGCAGGCACTCTATCTGATGAAGACCTAGCCGAAGCACGCGGTAAAAATCGAAGAATCTTCCGTGAATTAGTCAAGGCTTCGACGGGTGTGGAATTGGAAGAACAACGGCTTACCATCGGCTTTGCTCGACGATTTGCCACATACAAAAGAGCAAATTTGGTGTTCAAGGATTTGACAAGGCTAAGCGAAATTGGTGGCGGAAAAATTCAGTTTGTCTTTTCTGGCAAAGCCCACCCAAGAGATGAGGGTGGAAAGCAATTAATTCGCGACATCTATGGTAGTGCAAAGCACCTAGAGCAGGAAATTCCAGTTGCATTCTTGGAAAATTATGACATGGATACTGGTCTAGCAATTACCAGTGGTGTTGACATCTGGCTAAACAATCCAATTAGGCCTATGGAAGCATCGGGAACCTCGGGTATGAAGGCTGCAATGAACGGTGTGCCAAATTGTTCTATTCTAGACGGTTGGTGGCCTGAGGGTTGTCAGCACGGCGTCAACGGTTGGGCGATTGGCGAATCTGAAGATGATAGAGATGATGACAGAGATGCTGAGAATATCTATTCAGTGCTCGAGCAGCATGTCATTCCAGCATGGGAAAAAGGCGGCTCCGTATGGGCAAATATCATGCGCTCAAGTATTGCAACCTCGGCAAGGTTTACTGGCGCTAGGATGATTGCTGAGTACAAGAGATTCTACGACGCATTTGAGTGATTATCGCTTTCTCATAGTGGTAAATAATAACACGACGAGACCACAGAAAACAGCTACAGCAAGGCCGGTCCTGGCGAAGTCAGTGAAGGATGATTGGTCATCAGTATCTGTGGTTGTTTGAGAATCATTGCCTGAATCTGTCGCATTTGTTTGGTTATTTTCACTAGGAGCCTGACAACTTGGACAGCATTCACCCTCCTCTGCAGGCACCGTTATCCATCCAGCAGGGCATGCATCACAGAATACATCGGCGCATTGGTCTACTGGTTCGGTTTCATACTGGCAAGTGCCATCATCCTGAGTCGCATCTGCATTGAAATTTGTTGCAGTACCATCGGTACAACCCAGAATTGGTTCAGGCGGATATTCGCAGGAACCATCGTCCTCGGTTGCAGTAGAGTCAAAGTTTGTCGCGGTTGAATCTGTACAGCCTAGCACTGGTTCTGGTTCAACTGTTTCATTGGTGTTGTTTGAACTGCCGGAATCCGTAATCACAGTGAAAGTATGGCTTAGCGTAGATGTTGGACAGAAATGCCATTGAGATTCATCTTCATCACTACAACCCAATATTGCTGCATCAAAGGTAAGAGTGATGTCTGTGCCATTAGGTATGGTTTCATTGACCGCTAATTGCCAAGACATATTGTATGTCGACATAGCAGGCATCATGTAGAACCATTCGGTATAATCATACAAACCCTCAACCAACGGATTATCAACAGTGCTGTTTACTCCTGGATATTGTATATCTTTATCACAAGTGTTCGTAAGGTCTAGGGTTGTGTAGTATGTCTCATTCATAGTGAAATTATGGACAATTAAACAGTGGCTGTCGTCGACACGTGGCGGCGGAGTAGTTACTGCATTATGTTCAATGACAGAAACCGAGTTTGCCGGTATTGATGTAGTGGTAGAGGAAATTATTGCGTTGCCAAATCTTACCAAATCATCATTATCGAAGCCATCATAAGTGGCTGCTTGACCTCGGTTGAGAATTATTGACATGGTTTGTTGTTCATGCGACATGTCGTAAATTAACAAATCCGGGCTAGCGTAACGGGTTGAATATTCACCCTGTTTTAGCGCAACGGAATCATATCTTAATTGGCCTAGTGCTGAAATGTTTTCATACAAACCAGCCTCTCTGTGATTCCAGTTGTTTGAATTTCGATACATGTGTCGGTTATCTGGATCTGCGCCGCCATATTCACCATATTCATCACCGTAATACAATAGTGGTGCACCAGGAGTTGTTAGTAACCAACCGTATGCTTGTAGTACAGCTTGGTAGGTTTCATCTGTCCCGGGCTGGCCTGGTAAGCCCTGTTCTTGCCACTGATTGTAAGCGTCATTAGTTCCACTGTCTGCTCTACTTGCTAGACGAGGGACATCATGGCTACCGACATATGGCACCATTACTGCACCGGGAACATATTGATCCTGACTTCTAGCAGTCCAATAATCAAGATGTTGGTAGTTTCTTGCTCCTTGAGTAAACACATTGTCGACTACTGCATGATAGAGCACGAAATCTGCTTGGCCATCAAGTGAATCTTCACCGATGTATCGGTTGATAGTATCGTATTGGAACTGATTATCTTCCAAATTATCACCAGACCAACCCATTGCGGTTTCGCCTTTGAGATAGTAATCAGTGCCAACTGTCTCAAATCGCTCGTTTATTCGAGTGGCTAGATTTGTCGCTGCTAGGTCATCAACGTGCTTGACTGCATCAATTCTTGCCCCGTCTAAATCAAATTCTTCTAGCCACCACAGGGCATCTTCGATAAATTGTTCAGATGCTTCTCGAACCTTCCAATTGACATCGGGCATGTATGAAGTAAATTGGCAATCGAGACGGTGTTCGGTCCAATCACAATTTTCCGTGCCGCAAATACATCCTTGATTGAACCATTCTGGATTATCCTGATAGTAGGTGTGATCTTGGTGTACGTGATTTACCACATAGTCCATCATTACCCTAATGCCAACTGAATGAGCTGCATCTACCATCTCTTTCAATTGGTCTGCAGTCCCTAACCTTGGGTCTACTTGCCTAGGCTCTACTGGCCAATAGCCGTGGAAGGCTGAGACATCATGAACTCCGTCAGCCGCAATTCCTGTGCCTTGGGCATTAGTGTTGAACGGGGTTAGCCAAAGTACGTTGACGCCTAAGTCCGCGAAATATCCAGATTGGATTTTCTGAGTTACACCTTCGATGTCGCCACCCATCCAATCCGCACCAGCAGCAGCACCGGTGGGTTGGCCGTCATTGCTGGTATTGCCATTGATGAAGCGGTCAGTCATTATCATGTAAATTAGAGAATCTTCCCAAGTAAATTCACTTTGTTCGCCAACCCAAAATGGCACCAAATGGTCGTATGCTTGGTTTCCGTTCAAATCATTAATCTCAAGTTTCAACGTATGCTTTCCGTCTGCTAGTGTTGTTGTATCCAGTGTCCAAGTCATTGCTGATGAATCCCAAATAGCAGATTCTAATCCGACAGGAGTTCCATCAGGCATTGCGCCACTGGTTCCTGGGAGGTAAGTAATTATCAAATCGTCATTATTCAACTCGCTCGCAAAATTTGGTCTTGATGAATCTTTGACTCTAACAACTGAATTTTCCACATCTCCACAGAATCCTCGATATGGGTTGCTTGGGTCGAAAATATATTGATCATCAACGATGAATTTGTAACAGTAAATTCCCTCATTAAGGTCTAATTCTGCTGACCAAATTCCTGAGTCTTCAGTTAAAGTAGTGACTTCACTCCAATTCCATTCACCAATCAACTCCACAGTGGTTGCCGTTCCGCTCCAAGAAAATACTGTATTACCAGTGCTATAATCGATTTCTGGGTTATCTGCGGATACCGGAATCATTGGTAACATCAGGACAGTAATGAATAATGCTGCAATTGTCAATTGTTGCTTCATCTTACCTACTCCTGTTGGCTCGTATTCTTGAACAGGCTATTTGCCGTATTAACTAAATCGTCAATATGTTCACACAGGAAACTCTTGACGAAGTCATTCGCTGGGTTGTGGTACGCGTTAAGTGGTTCATCGTGCTGCTGTAGCACTCCTTTGTCTAGAATCGCGATGCGATCTGCTAGAGTCATTGCTTCGATTTGGTCGTGTGTAACATAAATTGTCGTGGTACCAAGTTCGTCGTGCAGTTTGCGGATTTCATTACGCATTTGATGCCTTAGTTCAGCATCAAGATTGGAAAGTGGCTCATCCATGAGCAATACCTTTGGTCGCCTTACCAGTGCCCTACCTAAAGCGACCCTTTGCCGCTGACCGCCACTCAATTCCTTCGGTTTCTTGTCTAGATGTTCCACTAAGTCTAGCATTTCTGCGGCTTCTTGGATTCTTTGCTTTATCTCGTCACCACTAAGTTTAGCATCGCCTTTAGCCATCCTTAGTCCAAAGGATAGATTGTCGGCGATTGTCATATGCGGATATAGAGCGTAAGATTGGAACACCATACCGAGGCCACGAGCGCCTGGAGGCAAGTGATTTACCGTTACTCCATCGATTTGTATCTCTCCATTGGTTACCTCTTCTAACCCAGCAAGCATTCTGAGAGTTGTTGATTTACCACAGCCGGATGGCCCTAATAATACCAAAAATTCACCGTCTTTAACTTCTAAATCTAGTCCATTTACTGCGACAAAGCCGTCGTCATATCTTTTCGATACCGAATTATAATTCACACTTACCATCGTATCACCCCTTTACCCCTCCAGCTGCAAGTCCTTCGATCAAGAACTTCTGGAAGAATAGGAATAGTAATGCAACCGGTAGGCTGACCAAAATACTGGCTGCAGCAAAGTCGCCCCATGCTTGTCCGGTTGAGGAAATGAGTGACGCAAGACCAACCGGAAGGGTATACATGTCATTTGAGGTGTTGAATGTTAGAGCAAGAAGGAATTCATTCCATGCTGCTAGGAAACTGAACAGCGCGGTAACCGCAACCGCGGGTAATGATAATGGTAAGACTACCTTGGTGAATACCTGAAATTGATTACAACCATCTAGAGTCGCCGCTTCTTCTAATTCACGTGGCACCGTGTCAAAGAAACCTTTCAGCATCCATACGCATAATGGCAATGCTGTTACACAGTATGCTAGAATAAGTCCTAAGTGAGAATTTAGTAAGCCAAGTGTCTTCATCACGAGGAAGTATGGGACTAGAATGATTATGCCTGGGAACATTTGCACCAGTAAGAAGGCAAACATAGAGACGTCTCGGCCAGTGAACTTGTATCTGCTGAAAGCATATCCTGCAGGGATGGCAATTACTAAGCCGAGTAAACTCGTACCTATTGAAACAATTAGTGAGTTCCTAAACCAAATCCAAAACGAGTCACCTTCGAGGATTTTTGAAAAGTGTTCGGTGCTGAATGAGTCACCGATTTCGCCCCCTAGTGCATTCCCGGGAGATATTGCGATGTCGAAAATCCATACAATTGGAATTAGAGTAATGACTACGAAGTGAAGGAGCGTAGTGTGTGAGCCAATGCTCTGATGCCTTTTCTGCAGTTCGAAATTTCGCTTGAGTCCATATTCAATTGCCGATACTGATAATTCACGCGTCGCCCAAACCGAGACTGCGCGGTTGGAGAGCCAAAACAACGAGATTATTCCTGGAACAATAATCCAAGCATTGAGCCAAATATTAAACAATGAATTGGGCATTAAAATCAAACGATAGATTCCAAGAGAGATTACCACCATTGATATGACTAGTGCGATATTCCTTTGGTTGGGATTATTTGCTACTGGCAATGATGTACGAAGTGCAGCGATAGATGCGCATGCTAAGAAACCAATCAACAATATTTCTTCATCGCCGCGCAGATAATCAAAAGTTAGTAACAACACGTTGACGATGGTAGCAACTACCAGCCAAGTACGCAAAGTTAGCACTTCAACCGGAGTATACCAGGCACGTATTACCCGCTCACTAATCATGCTGCAGCCTCCGTTGCGTTAGTTTGTTTCATGTAAGTCCAAGAGAATGCAAGTAGCATTAGGAAAATTATCACCGACCATGCAGCAGCAACGCCGTATGCCCCGTCTCTAAATGCAACATCGTAGACATAAGTGATCAAAATATCTGTTTGTCCAGGTTCGCCGAAGTAAAGGTCTGGACCTCCATCCGTCATCAGATAGATTACGTTGAACATATTGAAAGTCCAGATAAAACCAAGCAGAGAAAGTGGCACTAAGGCGCTTTTTAGATTCGGGAAAGTCAAGTGACGGAAAGCATCCCAGCCGGTTACTCCGTCTATTTTTGCTGCCTCATACATATCTTTTGGCAGCGCCTGTAAAGCGCCACTGATTGACATCATCATGAATGGAATACCAAGCCAAATGTTGACTAGAATTACAATTATCTGAGCGCCGGTAGGATCTGATAAGAAATTGATATCGGTGCCGATTAAATCGTTGATTAGACCGTCTGGTTGGAACATTCCTTTCCAAACTAATACCGAAATGTATGACGGTACAGCCCAAGGTAGTAGCAGAATCGTTCGGTAAGCGGTTTTCCCTTTGAGGTTCGCCCGCTGTAAAATTAGGGCCAAAAATAAGCCAATACCAATGTGCGCACTTACGTTAACTAAGGTCCAAACTAAGGTAAATATCGTTACTCGAATAAAACCTGATGCGGTGATTACGTCCCAGAAATTAGCCAATCCGATGAAGGCCTGTTCACCCAGATGAGTT
>CALDPP010000106.1 GCA_937911345.1 uncultured euryarchaeote
AATCTAATCGTTCCGTCTGGGTCAGCAACGCCAAGCATCCTCATGGAATCAATATGTACTTCTCGAATCGGACGACCAAGTAAGTCAGGGCCTGGATTTTGAACTCCTTGATCACTTGCTGGATTAGTCACAGTAGGTGTATTGGCAATCTCACGGACGTAAGTCATACCGTCTCTAACTATACCGAATACGGCATACCCTCCATCTTCTCTATTTTCCGGATCTAAACCATGCTGCTCTGTATCCGTGATGTACCATTGAGAGTCAGCTGAGTCTTCCTCTGCCCCTCTTGCCATGCCCATAGCACCATCAACGTGTGAGAGATTTTCATTGTGCTCAAGTGGGATGGTCTCGCCAGTACCTCCACCGCTACATTGAGGGGATGTCACAGGGTATGTGCCGATTACCTTACACTCTGGGTCCCCTGATTGTATGACAAAGTCATCGACAACACGATGGAAGAATACACCATCATAGAGGCCTGATTCGATATGTTCAATGATGTTGGCAGTGGTTATTGGAGCCCACTGTTCAAATAACTCGATTGTAATAATTCCTGAAGATTCTGAAGATGTTATTCCTGTATGATATGTTACTTCTAGGACGAACACTGCATTGCCTTGATATGATTGTTTCATAGGTGTATCTTCCTCTACTGGCCCGTCAGTCCACATAGCCGGGTCAAGCCCATTCGAGCGCCATGATGGGTCATCATCTTGGCCAGTAACATTTGTTGGTAAGAGTACCAACATGAAATTTACAACGAGGAATATAGCAATCCGTCCTCGCATGACATTACGAATACTATCTCACTGATGAATAATTCGACAACGATGCGTCATACTCATGAGCAAGTAGTGATTGGATTGTATCATGGCAGCAGTGTCTTCCGGGTTAGAGGGAGAGGTCTATGTTGCTGAATTGGTTGAAGAATCACCAGCCTCCAGCCGCCGAGAATTAAACCTCTCAATGCTATCAACTGTAGCAATTTCAATTGTTTTCCTTCTATTAGCAATGTCTTTTGGCAATGCGGTTATTTATGACTCAAATGATGATGTTTCATTTTCGGGCGAGTGGTGGGAAACTCCAGTTCACCTTCGTCACCAAATGGATTTGCCAATGGACACCATGCGCGCTCAATTACCAGTAAACGGCACCCATGATGTTTTGCCATACACTGAGCATTTCATTGAAGTCGATTTGCCGCTAAGTGAACAAGATGTTGGCTCTCCAGGTGCTGATTTGATGCATGTAGCATTATGGCTTCCTGATGTTGAGGAAGGTGTGAAAGTTCCAGTAATAATGACCATACATCCATATTATGACTTTGGAGGAGAAGGTATCGCTGGAGATGATTCCTCGCCAAATACTGTTCCCGATGGCGGAGTAGGCAAGTGGGTCTACGACACGTTTGTGCCTCATGGTTATGCTTTAGCTCAAGCATCAACTTTCGGGACCGGACAATCTACTCACTGCCAAGATGTCAAGGGCCTTGGAGAGCAAATAGGCATTCAAGCGGTAGTCGATTGGTTAGGAAAGCAAGAATGGTCTAACGGTAATGTTGGCTTGATGGGCAAATCCTATGCAGGCACAACCAATTGGGAAGCCGCACAAAATCCAAGTGAACATCTCAAAACCATAGTTCCTATCTCCGGCTCAATTGGTGTTCAGGAGATGTTCTACAGAAATGGTTCATCCGAAGCACGGGCAATGTTGTATGACGTGCTATATGAGGGTGCCACAGCAGACCCTGGTTTTGATGATTCAAGAATGTGTACCGATGATGCAATTGGACCATTGAATCCACTTACTACCTGGGCCGGAGCCGAAATTGGTGGAGCGCAGTGGAATGATTACTGGGATGAGCGAAGACATCTGCCTGACGTGTTGGAAAATTATCGTGGAAGCGTATACTTAGTTTGGGGATTACAAGATTGGAACGTAGATCCATACCATGCATTCCCAACTTATCAAATGATGATTGATGCCGGAATCAACGCTAGAGCAATTGCTGGTCAGTGGGCGCATAATTATCCTGATCAGCCCGACAGACACTCTGAATTAGGCTCTGGATATGGATTAGAAGCCTATCCAAACATGAGTAGAATGGACTGGGCTGTTGAATTATACCAGTGGTTCAATTATTATCTCAAAGATATCGGTGAAGAGCCTGAACCAATGGTGCAAATCCAAACCAACGACGGCAGATGGCATCTTGAAGAGACATGGCCACCAGAGGATATGACTTGGAATATGCAAGAGATTGGTAACAGTTGGTCA
>CALDPP010000107.1 GCA_937911345.1 uncultured euryarchaeote
CATGGTCTTCGCCTTGCGTCATGATGTGACCCGTGTAGCCCTAGAGGCACCACAAAATAAAGAACACCTCGAACAAGCCCGAATTGTACTGAAAAATCTAGACTATCTAACGGGCAAAATGAGAAATTGAAATTTTTTAACATGAACATTATTGAAAACAATGAATAATTCGGTCAAGCATGGCGGATATGCTTCCAACAATCGACGCGGTCGTTGAGAAGTATTGCATATCAAATAACAAAATCAAAAGTTTTGTCTATCAGTCTCTCGGTTTGATTTTCACTATTTTTGCCTTCATTGGCATATTTGTTCCCGGATGGCCTACGGTATCTTGGGCGGTTCCAGCAGCATTCTTATTTTCATTATCAAACGAAAGACTATTTCGATGGTCACTAAAGAACAGATTTTTTGGCTCAAAACTCTTTGATTACTATGCAACAGGTAAGACCTTACCACGACACGTTAAATTCATCATAATGGGGATGGTTGGCTTAATGACGATGATTTCAACCTATTTTGTGTGGTTTGTTTCAACTAAAGGTGATGGTGAATTGATGCAGCCGAGTAGTTGGTCCGGAGCGGATGAATATGGCATGGGATCGATTACCGTTGCTGCAGTTGGATTTATTGGCATTCTTTACATCTGGTTGTTTGTCAAAACTAGGAGCAATGTTTCACAGTGAAGGTGGTGATTAAGTGGTAAGTGTAGCAAAAAAAATCACCCTCACAACCATTATCACGATATTGTTAATCAGTGGGGTTTGGTACTTCCTGATAACCTCTTACACTCCAGAACTTACAACAGAAAATGAGGTTGATTTGGCAGATGGCCAAAATGAATTAACTGAACTAGGAAATGATATATTGTTTCAAGCTTCATTCTCTTACGGCCAAGATAACCTTGAATGGAGTAAAGTCTCTATGACCGTAATAGTTGGTGATGAGGTTTTTGATTGCACTAAAAGTGGCCTGACATCTGAACAATCTTATGACAGCCCTGTACTAAGCAAACTCAACGCAGATGGAAGTAGTTTCACTACCGAAGTAAATGCTGATACAGAGAATTTCATCTCATTAAATTTCGAAGATATGCAGCAAACAAATGATTCTGATTACGACATCAAATTTTCTAAAACTGATATATTCCTAGGTGAAAATGTAAGCGGAGTGGCTCTTAGTGAAGAGTTTGAAAATGTTGATTCAGTGCCTAATATTGAATTTGATGAAACATCCGAAACAAGGCTTGAATGGTATGATTACGACTTGT
>CALDPP010000108.1 GCA_937911345.1 uncultured euryarchaeote
TTTGGTATAGTTATGCAGCCCTCATCATAACAGAATTTAATGGCAACTTGAGCTGGCGTACAATCTAATTCATTGGCGATTTTCTCTAGTTTTGGGTCATTTACCTTATGGCCTCTAGCCAGTGGTGAGTAGGCCATCACCTTGGCTCCAACCGCTTCAGTAGCCTGTTTGAGTTCGGGCCTCTGTAGCCAAGGGTTGAACTCAACTTGATTTACACTAGGCATGTATCTGGCATAGCCTTTCATTGCCTCTAAGTGTGCTGGACCATAATTGGAAACTCCGATTGATTTAACCCAGCCCTGCTCTAAGCAATACTCCATTGCTTGCCAAACCGGTGCTCTGTGTTCTGGGTTTTCCGGTGGCGCATGAACGAGGTATAAGTCGATATAATCCATGTCTAGAAGTTCTAATGATTTCTTGCAATGCTCGATTGTTTCATCATAACCAACCGCATGAGCGCGACGTAATTTTGTCGTGACAAAAATAGATTCTCTGTCTACTCCAGCATCTCTAATCGCTTCACCAACCTCGTGTTCATTGTTGTATGCTCTTGCGGTATCTATGTGAGTGTATCCTGCATTTAGGGCACTAAGTACTGATGATTTACATTCACCGGTTTTTGACATCAAGAATACACCTAGGCCAAATTGAGGGATATTGTGTTCGAAGGCTGTGCCGCCGTCTTGTGTTGCATGACTGATACGCATGGTATATTGGAACTAGAGGAGGTTGATGAATCCCCCGATTACTCTTCCTCAGACCAGGTTTTTCTCATTACCTTGCCTGTCATTTCCCCTGCTTCAAATGGTTCAATATCGTGATCAACAATTAGGTGTTTGATTAATTCGTGCTGAAATACCATTTCTTGACAAACTGGACACTCCAACTCTCTAGCCCTTCTATACCCCATAAATTCGAGACGCCCCTCTTTAGTTGCTAAACGCCTTCCAGTGCGTAGCAATACCGAAACAAAGACCAATACAAATAGGACAATGAAACACCCAAAACCCATGAATACGCCTGATGGTGCTGGGTTTTGCTTCAGTTGTAGATTCTGATATACTTTATTTTCAGGGGAGTTCTGATGAGCTGTAAGATCGATGATGTGAGTAAAATTCTCCCCGCGCAAGGTTAGCAGAATATCTAACCCATCCTCTTCATTACCTGCATCGATTACAACGGTAAAATCTCCATACGCGTCGGTCATTGCTTTAGTGCCACGATACTGATAACACTCGTACACCCCGACTTCACATTCAACATAGACGTAATCAAGGGAGACTGGGGTGCCATCGCCATAGGTTGCTTTACCACTAATCCGGTAGGTTTCTGCGCTGGCAATTGGGGAAAACAAACTCGCCAATAGTAGCGCAATGAGCAACCGCTTCATGATGTTGACAATAACTGGTTACTTTTAGACTCTTGATTTACGCCTTGAGTCCCCTACAACTATTTGTTAGCATTTGCCCAGTAACTTAGAATCAAATCTTTATCATCTAATTTACCTTCATGGATATCGGTAATCTCGCCGTTTGAGTTAACAAAAATCATTGTCCCTGGGGTGTTGATTTCCAACAGTATGGCAACATCGTCACCCTTCATGAAAGCATAGGTGGTAAGTTCATTGTTAGTGCTGTTATCATCATCATCATAGGCATTGGCCGACTCATGCCATTGTTCTAGAGTAAGACCTCCTGCTCTTTCAGCGGGATCGGTTGACATTACCAAAACTGGTAACTCTGCTTGAGCATTCCACATCGAGTGCATGGTTGAGTAACATGGTCGATTACACCATTCAGCAGAGAACATGACGATATATGATTGATTTTCCATTCGTTGGTTGTCATAGAGTTCTCCATTATCTGCAATTGCCGAAAACATTGGAAATGAAGTGATTTCATCCTCTTCTTGAACACATCCAGCGAGACTAGGCGCCATTAAGAGGGCGATGAAAACAAGAAGTTGTAAACGCACGGTTATATGCTGGCCGGTTTGGTTTTCAAGGTTTTGTTACACTGCATAACCATAAAGCCATTAATCTTCAATCAAACCGACTGACGTGGCATCAAAACAATCTATCGTTTTGATAATTAGTGCGATATTATTGACTATTTGTTCTGCAAGCAACATAAGTGCCCAAGATGCTACGTGTGAAACACAAGGCGATTCTACTCAAGACCGAATCGGATGCTTAGATAGCGACGGTGACGGTTGGTCTGACCCCGATGGTAATTGGACTGTAGCGATGGGTGCTGATGCTTTTCCCAACAATTCAAGCGAAAATGCAGACCTTGACGGAGATGGATTAGGTGATAATTCGGATGATGACATCGATGGTGATGGGGTTGTAAATGTGGATGATGTATGGCCCATGGACGGAATTATTTGGTCTGATAGTGACGGGGATGGTTTTGCTGACCAAGGGTTGCATGAATTATCAGACAATTGTCCGTTTGCCTACGGAAAGAGTCGAATTAGGCTAGTCGGATGTTCTGATATTGATGGAGATTTCATGCCAGATATTTATGATGATGATGCCGATGGAGATGGTATAAGAAATGAATTAGAAAGAGCGGCATCATCCGGAACAATTCTTTACGATCCATTTAATCCACTATCAACTCCAAAAGACACTGATAGAGATACTATCCCAGATGTCATTGATGATGACAATGACAATGATGGTTGGCCAGACCTAGTTGAGTTAGACCGCGGCTCAGATATCTATGATGGTGATGAGACGCCATTCAATCTCTACTTTGGCATCAATACCGGGATTTTCTATTCCGGCGGATTGAGTGGTAATTCTTTCAGTTTCGACTATGATGCTGAGAGCCTTGAAATCTCAATCTCAGCTTTCATGGAAATCGTCTTTGAGGAGCTTGTTATTCCACTGCTTTTGATACCAACCTACTTTGCTATATTCTATGCTAGGGCAAGTAAATATCGGGCGATGTTGGCAAAAATAGAGTCTGCCAAGGATTCCGATGAACTGATTGAACTTGAAAAAGAGGTTAACGCAATGGTCAAAGAGAAGCGAATCAAGGTTTACCACGGTTTAGTTCTAAGAAACGCCATAGAAGAAATGGAGTCTAGTTTTGGTGGCGAAAGTAACTCTCTAGAAGAAGAATAGCGAGATTCATTTTATTGATAGACTGAATTAGACTTACGAGTATTCATGGGCGAGTTAATTACCGGACAGGCTGCAACCTATGTTGAAGAAATGCATGTCAACACAGAAGAAAGATATGAGATAATGTGCATCACTAAAGATGTGCAACAGATAGTGACTGAATCAGGCATTAAAGATGGTTTAGTACTAGTCAATCCAATGCACATAACCGCATCTTGCTATGTCAACGACTTGGAGTACGGTCTCCATCATGATATTATGAAGTGGTTAGAGAAGATCGCTCCATTCTACGGTGTTGATGGTCGAAGTGGAGAGGAATACCATCATCATAGAACTGGTGAAGATAACGGAGATGCTCATTTGAAAAGACAATTACTTGGCCAACAAGTAACTATGCCAGTCCGTAATGGAAGGTTACACTTAGGTACCTGGGAGCAAATCCATTATGCTGAATTTGATGGTCAAAGAAACAAGCGAATCCTCGTCAAAGTAATCGGAGTAATGTGATTATTGAGCCATTAGTTTGACTTCACATTCATCAAGTCGGGTTTTGGCAACTACATGGTCTGGGTCGATTTGTAGAACCTCTCGCCAAGCAGGTGCGGCTGAATCAAATTGCTCTGCCTCATGATGCATAGCAGCGATGTGTAATCTTGAATCTAGGTGTTGAGGGTCTGCTTTGACTGCCGCTTCAAAGTCACCCATTGCGTTATCATTACGGCCCCATTCGAGATATAGCAATCCTCTTTGGTGCCATGCTGGAGCGTAATTAGGCGCGATTCTAAGGGCTTCATTGAGTGGTGTTTCAGCACGTTCTGGACGATCTAATGCAATAAAGCAGGCAGCAAGTTGGGTGAGTGCTTGATGATGATGTGGTGCCTTTTCGAGCACGATATCCAAATCCTCTCTAGCCCTTGACCATTCTCCTAACATCATCTCTGCTTCTGCCTTGCGGAATCTTGCTAGAGTAAAGTTAGGCGCCAAATCAAGTAATATTTCAGCGTCATCAAGTGCTTTCCTGCCCTCATCCAAAGCCATGTAAATACTGCATCTGTTTAGTCTGGCACGTATGTGATTTGTATCGGCTTTCAGTGTCTTACCGTAGTATTCCAATGCTCTATCGAGATGCCCTGTTCTAGCCTCGATATTACCTCGGACATAGGAAATTACTGGACTATCGCCGTGAATATCTGCAACGTCGATTAGGCTTGCTGCAGCTGTAATGTCTCCTTGATCAAGCGCTAATAATGCGGCTTCTGCAGCCGCCGAGGAGTCGCCCTCTGGTAGCAATCTTCGAGCCCTAGTTAGTGCTTCTTCTGCACCGTCCATGTTGCGTAATAGTCGATGTGTTCGAGCAAGTCCAAGCCAAGCGACGCCAAGTTCTCGATTTAGTTTCAATGCTCCTTCAAAAGCCGAGATTGCCACCGAAAGAAGTGTTGCATCAGTTTCTCCAGTACCGTCTCGCGTCTTGTCTGCGTTAACAAGATGAAGACGGCCTTCAACTACATGGAGCAGAGCATGGTCAATACCAACTGGGGTTTTATCAAGTAAATTCTGGGCATCATTAGGCCGTCCATCGAGCAAATATCTTGTTGCGATTTTCGCCCTCAATTCACCATTCATCATATCTTTGTCAAGCGCTTTTACCAAGGATTCCTCGGCCGCTGTTGCTTGGCCATCTGCAATTAACAAGTCCGCTTTAAGTAACACCATATCGCATCCTCCGGCATCCAGTGCAACAGCGTGAATTGCTGCTTTGAGTGCTTCCTTGAGGCGATTCGGTTTCGTTGCTAGGATCGTTGCGCTTAATGCCCAAGCATCGCCGTTTTGTCGGTCCAGATCAAGACTCTTGTTAACAGAATCAAGGGCTTTGCTAACTTCACCCTCCTGATGAAGAAGATTAGCATGTGAGAGCCAATCCTTAGCTTGGGTAGGGTCTTCTGCTAGTGCTTGTTCAATAGCTTCCAATGCTTCAGAGCGGGACCCTGCACGAGCCCTCAGGCCGGATAGTAATGAACGGTCAGCGGGAGTGTCCAAGCCAAGTGCTTCAAGACGTAGTACGTCTCTTTCGGCTTCCATATCTCCCATCTTTGCAAGTAAGTGTGCATGAGCCCTAAGTAAATCTGGATTATCTGGGTTAACTGTCATTCTCGCTTCGAGCCAATGCCTTCTCAACACCTCATCGCCACGTTCGATAGCAATGAATTCTAACGCTTCGAGTACATTGGCATTGCCAGGAGATGAAGCATAAGCGATACCAAAACAGGTCTCTGCCCAGTCGTATCGTCGAAGACTCATGGTTGCGTGACCTAGTTTATGTGCAGAAACTGGTTTCAGTCCAAGCGTTTTAACATTCATTTGATGAGTGTCAAAGATTTCAATCAAGCGCATAACCATGTTTGAACTGGTCTGAGTAAGGAGGTTTGTGGCTCCGACTTCACTATCTACAGATATCGGTGAGACAAGGGTTTCGAGGGCAGATAAGGCTTCAATAAATGCTTGAGATCCGTCAATTGATTCGCCGTTTTTGCCATCCTGTTCTAGTTGCATTATCGTGCTGTAAGCCTTTAATGCCCCATCCAAATCAGGGTTTGTCGCTCTTAGTGCATTGACCATGTTATTTAGATTAGATAATTGTAAATTCAAATCAGATACTTGGCTATTGAGTTGCGTGAAATGAGCGCTTTGCGATTCTTGCAAAACTATGTTGAAATCATTCAATTTAAGCATCTTCTCGTGGTTCTGTTTTAACCAGTATCCAACGCCCCCACCTGCACCAAGGCAAGCAATCCCAAACAAGGCTGTAATTGGTTCCATGCGGATGGAGTTTAGTTTGACCCTTTATGCTCTCCGGCTGTAAGCAAGTGGAATAATGGCTTTTTTGACCCCTTGAAAAAAAGCCGATTTGGGTTTTTTTTGTTTAAAACACTACATTCTAGCATGTAGTAAGACTCACATTCAAAGACTATCATTTGTCACGAACATATAGGTCAAGCCATGTCAGACGAAATTGTAGCCGCAACCGATGATAGTTGGTTTGACAATCAACTTAGGGAATGGGCTGACAAAGGATGGGACATTGAGGAAGTCGCTGATTACCTAAATGAAAACTCAGCAAATGCCACTGAGGCGTTAATGCGAGTTGAATACCTAATTGGTGCTAGTGAGCAGTTGATTGCTAGGATGAATTATGATTGGTTAGAGCGTATTGACATTTCAAGCGGATTATTTGCTGAGTGGAGTGAGGCACTTACCAACCCAATGAATTTCGAACAAATTGTTGTACGGTATGAAGAGTGGGCTAAACATAATCGTCGTTGGGAATTGGTACTATATAATTCTCAGAGAAATTGGGAATCTGTTATGTTAGGTGCAGAACGAACATTGGTTTTGGCTCGTTGTGATTCGTTGGATGAATCATCAAAGCCAGCAATTAATTTGTTGATACCAATGATGTCAGATCCTAATTCATTCGGTGAGATTGATACGATGATTTCCGAGATTGAAGAGAATGAAGCCCGGCAAAAGCGCACCGTATATGCTGCTATTGAGAGTCTACAGTCCGACGGTTATGAGGTAGAATATATTGCGGAAATGAATCTTGTTGATGCGATAAATGAGATTACACATCGTCAAAAATTACACAATTTGCATGAGATTATCAGGCTGCAGATAATTGACGAAATCGCTGAATATGATGATGAGTTGGCTGATAAATTTGAAACTGAACGGAAATTATTGTTAAATAACGACTCGGAAGAGGCGATTCTAGAGTTGTCGAAACAAGTTTCGAATATGGGGCTCGATCTAAAAAAGCGATTGTCAGAGATAAATTTAGAAATCGCCAACTGGGCCGAGGCAGGGATTGTTTTTCCAACCACAGTCATTGTTGCAAAGGACATGTTTGAATGGGAAACCAATCTCCCAGAATTAGCCATTGACATTGAGAAGCATTTGGTTCAAGTCGAGCGCTACAATTTCTACAGTAATAGAATGAATGATGTTGGTTTAGCAACACAATACATTGGTTATTTGGACCAAACTGATACCTTAACAGAAATAGTTGATGAATTAGAATTACGCTGGCAAGAAGCAGAATTGGAGTGTTATTCAATAATTGAAAAATTTCAAGGCCTTGGCCTCGTTTTGGATGATTGGAATACTAGAATTGAAGCTGATCCGATAAATTCTCTAAATTTGATTGACTTTAATTCGGAAAAATGGCAGAAGCGGCTTGATTGTATTGACAAGTTGTTGAAGATTGACATTTCATTTGAAGGGAAAAATGATGTTGAGCAACGCATAAATTTGCTTCGTGAGATTGACGCTGGCGAGGATGTTATTCAAGATACTGAAGCGATGATTGCACGTTTGGTAAGACGTCGTTCTCGGCATAGAGCACTATTGGAGAAGGAATTGATGGAATTAATTGCTGCTGGTAAAGCATCAGAAGATACGGCATCAAACAAATTCGATTTGGCTGGTTTCGAGGATTTTGTTGCCAACGCTCGCAAACATGGCTCAGCAAATAATGCAACACTTTCTGGCAACTCAATCATTAGTGGTAAAATCGGTCAGAGAATTACTGAAAAGATAGATTTTGAGTTGAATTTGTTTGAGGCTGCTGGCTGGTATGTTAGTGATATTAGGTCGATTTTCGATTCAAATCCAATGCGTGTTGCTAGATTGCTTTCAGATGTTAGAAACCATATGAATAACCATGATGCTTTACGAAGAAGATTGGTTAATATGCCATGGAATCGTAACGTAGCATTGGCTTTGCAAATCCAAGAAGAAATGAGAGATCCGCTTAAGCTTGCTAAAATTAACGAGCAAATCCCTGCTATGATGAAAACATTAGCGACGAGTGAAGTTGAGGATGAAGATTTTACTTTCACTCCGTGGAAACCTATTCCAATTAGAAAAACGCTGTTGCCGATTCCAGAACAAATTATGCAACCAGTTGATGCTCTTGGTGATGCTCATGAAGCAATGCTAGAATCAATGGAACATGAAGGACAGGATCTCGAAGAAGAGAACCTTCGCGAAGATGAAATAGTTCGCGAAGATGGTTTAACAGACCACGAATTTGGGAAAGATGAGAAGAGTTCTTCTGAGCGCTGGTTGACCAAGCACGGTGAGAAAGAAGAAGCGGTTAACACGGAGTCTCCTTTAGAGGATGTGGAGCCGGAATCGTCACAGCAAAAAACATCAAAAAGCATTAACGTCGATGAATCTGTTGAGATTGAACATCTTCATATCATAATGAAAAAGCTAGGACTAGATGAAGAATACAACCAAGGTGCTGATACAGCACAGCAAATATCAGAGATTCGTCGCAGTCTCGCTAAGAATGTCGGAATAGAACCGCGAGACATTCGAGTTGATCGAATGCTGCGCTTGATTCTACGACTATTGCCACAATCAAACGAGCATGACAATAGAAGAAAATTACTGATAATGAAGATTGCAAGCGGGCTAAAACGCTATCAAAATTGGATAAAAATGCGATTAGAAGCGCGTCACAAGGCCGGTAAAAATAACTTGATTCTTGATTCAGCAACCTTGGGTAAAGCACTGGAAAGAATCCCAGGGCCAGGTTTCCGTGTCCCGTTAGAAAGAGACCAAAAGGAGTTGCCAGCCCTCAATGAAATGGCTGATTTAGCAGTGGAAGTTGACAAATTAATCTCAACAATGAATCTTTCCAGTTCAAGTGGAGTTGTTGTCTCAGCTCAATAATTATTGCAACTCTTCAAGCAATTCATTTTTCTCATCTGCTGAAAGTGAGTCCTCAATTGGAGCTGCGGTTACAGATATTTCGGGCGCAGGAGGCAATGGCGCATCAAGCGGTATCTCGCCTCTGTCAAAGCCCATTGGTGGCGGTGGAGCCATCATAGAACCAGGAGGCAAGGGTGGAGGAAGTGTCGCTGGAGGTAGTGGAGGTGGCAGCGGGGGGCCTGTAGGAGTAATTGGAGGCGGTGGCGCTGTCGTCGGTGGTCCTTGCGGCTCTGGTTGCATTACTGGAGGCGGTGGCGCTGTCGTCGGTGGTCCTTGCGGCTCTGGTTGCATTACTGGAGGCGGTGGCGCTGTCGTCGGTGGTCCTTGCGGCTCTGGTTGCATTACTGGAGGCGGTGGCGCTGTCGTCGGTGGTCCTTGCGGCTCAGCAGATGGAGTCTCACCGATTGTTATCGGAGGAACCGGTTGAACAGGGATTGCCAAGGATTCATGTAAATTCGTGATTGATTCAGTATCAA
>CALDPP010000109.1 GCA_937911345.1 uncultured euryarchaeote
ACTCAATGCCGGTGAGATGTATGTTGTGCCAAAGGGAGTACAACACAAACCATATGCTGATGAGGAATGTAAAATTATGTTGGTAGAGCCAAAAGGCGTGGTGAATACTGGTGAAGCAGATAGTGAATTGACCGCATCTAACGATGTTTGGATTTGAGAATTATTTTTCTACAACCTCTGGTACATCAATCACTTGGATAGTGCTCCAACCAATTCGCTTTGCTAATACAGCCTCTTTAATTCTTTTTTCTGACTTAGTAAGTTTAGAATTACCAGTCTTAATTTCGATGAACTTTATTTCTATTTCACCATCGCCATCTAACCCCTTGAATCCAACAAAATCGATTGGGTTTCCAAGAAATGACAATTCTTTAACACTATTCACTGCCTTAATTGACCAAGGAGCTAAAGTTTCGCTAATTTGACCTTTCAAAATAGCTCTTTGCCTGGATGTCGAATCTTTTCTCGTAGCCTTTTCAAGTTCCCTCAACTCATTAGCATGGTTGTCAATTTTTAGACGTAGTTCGGCATTTGTTGAATATAATTTTTTTATATATCTCAAACAGATGTATACCACAAGTAATGTAATACTAATAAAAATTACACAGTGATAGAAATTAATTGTAATCTCAGCCATGAAAATGGCTATTCGCCATCACTTCTTGAACTATCGGGCGGATTTGGCTAAGTGCCAAATCACTTGCCACGGTTTAGGTTAGCCTTTAGAGAAGGACGTAGCTTTTCTGCGCCCTTACCCTTGTTGTGTAGACCACGACCTCGCTTACCAGCAGAGGTCTTACCACGGTAAACACGACCCTTGTGGGCGTTGTTACCATTAGCGGAACAGAACACACCTAGTTGCTTATCGTTGATGATAGCAGGGTGGTGGGTGTCGATCATGATGACTTCGAAGTACTTGTGCTTACCATCCTGTCCAACCCAGTATGAGTTTAGTACCTCTAGGTTAGGGAAGTGACGAGCAACACGCTCTTCAGCGATTCTTTGAGTGTTCTTTGCCATAGTGATTTTGGAGATACCAGCTTTTGACGGCTTTCTCTTCATGTGGATTTTACCCTTTCTAAGTCCACCTCGGCGAACACGAGTTCTGACTAGGACAACACCTTGCTTGGCTTTGTAGCCCATTCTGCGAGCAGCATCTAGACGAGTAGGGCGGTCAATTTTACAGTTAACCGGCTCTCTTCTCCACTGTGCCATACGGGCTTGGCGGTACATATGCGGTAGAGCATCCTTAGGTCTCTTCCAGGTTGCACGAACGTGTTGGTATAGTCCTTGAGCCATGTTATCACCGCTTCTCAGCACTTGGCCGACAAAACTCCCCTTTATGAGTCTACCTTCGCGATACTGCGCGTAAATTATTGATATTTCTATGATGATTTCCACCAAAAGCATAACTTTTCTACCACAAATAAGTACCTTGCAAATCTTCTATGAAATAATTCAAACTAAACTATCCTTGATAGGTTAAAATCCGCCAATAAATGACATTCATAAGTGTTGAAAGCCAGGGTTGGTCACCGGGGGTGTGGATGTGAAAACTTTAGGGCAACCTAATATAGACTTCACAAGGTTCTTCGCGTCTTCTCCAACCCACGAGATTGACGGGAAACAAGTTGACGCAATTGCTCTGATGAATAGCGTCAGCATGATTTCCATGAAACTAGATTCTGATAACGTTGAATATGTCAAGTACCTTACAACAGAAGGCTTAGACAAACAACAGAGATTGAAGTTTCTTCGTGGTATTAAGGATGAACTTGATGCAGACCTATTTGAATTATCAACTTGCAACAGAGTGTTGTATGTCGGTTTTAATGTTACTTGCGATGAACTTGAAAATGGGGTGCTGAAGACGACCTCATTAGATTCAGCACCTTTCGATTATTTCACAGGCATTGATGTATGGCGTCATTT
>CALDPP010000110.1 GCA_937911345.1 uncultured euryarchaeote
CTTTATCAACGGCACGTTTACCGGTTTGCACTTTGTTGGTAATATGCTCAGAGGTAATTTTCTGCCCTCCCTCATTCTCAATTTCAATTAATGCTTCTAGATACTTTAGATTCTCTTTGTGATGTTCATTTGCTTCAATCCAATTCTTTACTAATGTAATGCTATTAAGATTTTCAAGTTCTAGGACGTATTCGTTGTGATAGTATCTCCGTCTTCCCCGGGTGTAATATGTTTTCATGTCATGTAACACGGCAGCGAAAGCGACGCTTGGAGAAAACAAGCCTGTTGCGTCACTAAGCCCTGCAAAGAACTCGCAACCCACACCATCTTCTTTCGCCCTGCTTATTGCATCAGATTTTATCAGCGCAAACTCCTCGAAAACTTTCATCATGGTTTCTTGGTGCCAAGCCTCACGAATATTGTGTAACGCCACATATTCAATTTTTTTTACATGGTCTCCAAAGGTCCTTATGTTTTTATTCTCAATTTCCATAAGGGCAAGGTCAGGTTTTCCCTCTGAGTGGTGGTATGATGTTAGTAAATAGACATAATCAGGCCTAAAGTGATCAATTGAATCTTGTAGATTTGAAATCGACTCTCGAATGCAATGAATTAGCACCCGTTTGTCACTGGCCATAGTGTAACTAAAACATGAGAATATTTTACATTGTATGCTCATGGACTAAGATGATATTATCACTAAAAAGGTATGAAAGATGTTATGGTTTCTAATTTATTTATTTGAAATGCAGTAATTGGGTTGGAGTCTAATGCCTAATGATTTGTTACAAACATGTTACCAAAGTATATTTTAGAAACTTGGCTTACCCATAAACATGCGAACGTGGTTAGTAACTGCTTTACTCCTAACTGTATTGGCATCTCCACTATACACTCAATCAGAAGTTCTTGAAGACGCTGAAGCGACAGCGAATTACTCAACACCTTTGCAAACTACAGTTTCACCTAATACGGGATGGACTTCTGGTGGTGAAGAAATTATCATCACTGGGAGTGGCTTCTTGGACCTTCGTGACACAAATGTAACCTATGATGGTATCAATCATCAGTGGGCTAAATCAACGGCAAACTATGCTGACCAATCTGGGCAAGAAAATGCCATAGTTGTTGATTCAAATGGACATATTCACATCGTGTCGGCAGCAGGTGATAATTACGATTTCATTCACAGTGTTTATGATGGAACTTCATGGTCTGTCACCAGTATCAAGGGCTGTGAAGGTTCGTATTGTTGGGACACTCACATGGTAATCGATGACAACGATCATCTTCATGCGGCCTACTCAACAAATAACAACTACATCATTTACATGTATTTTGATGGCACTACATGGTCATCTGATTTAGTATCTTCAAACGGTAAAGTAGGGCCAGTTGGCATAGCAGTTGATTCGAATAACAACCCACACATTTCGTATTCTGCATATGGCTCATATTGTGGCAATGGACTTATGTTAGCGTCGTTTGATGGAGTTGATTGGACATCTCAAAGCGTCAAGCCTGGTAGTAACCGTGGTTGCAGCTCTGCGATTGTTATAGAGGATGATGATCAGATAAATATTGCATATCAAAACCGTGATTCATCAAAATTAAATTTCGTTACTGGTAGTGGGAGTTCATGGATTGAATACGCGCCAGATTTCGGAAACCCAGCAAGTAGCCTGTACCCTGGTTATTACTCTTCGATGGCTGTTGATGATCAAGGACAATTTCACATCGCTCATTATGATGACAAGCATTACGACTTGAGATATTCAACAGGTGCGCCAAATGGGCAGTGGACCACTACGGTAGTTGATTCTCAAGGCACCACTGGCCGCAATCCTGCAATTGCGGTTGATGCAGCAGGTGACCCTCACATCGTCTACGAAACATGGTCAGGTTTTGACTTGAAGTATGCTACACTAAACCCTAGTTCACCTGATTGGCAGGTAAGCAACGTGGAGACCGCCGGCAGTATTGGTGATTCAAGTTCAATATTCATCGATGATTCTGGAATTATCCATATTGCATATAGTGATGATACCAATAATGTTCTCAGGTATGCCTCGAAAAATTCTGGTGTTACTGTTACTAATGAGATAACGGTTCAGTTTGGCCAATATGGTTACGTAACTGGAGAGGTGGTCGATGATTCAACGATAGTGGTTAACACACCAGTTGCCAGCCAAGCAGACACAATCACCCTCTCTCTGTGGGACAAAGATGGTATTGAACACCAACTCTCGTCGACATTCGAATTCATTTCGCAGGACGATTTAGATTCGGATGGTGTGCTGAATGATAATGATGATTGTCCAAATGATTCAGGTACTTCGACACAAGATGTTGCAGGGTGTCCTGATTCAGATGGTGATGGATACAGTGATTCAGGCGATGCTTTCCCTAATGACGCCAGTGAATGGTCTGATAGTGATGGCGATGGTGTTGGCGATAATGCAGATGCTTTCCCTAGCGATGCAACAGAAACCACAGATTCAGATGGTGATGGTGTGGGTGATAATGCCGATGCTTTCCCAGCAAATGGTTTTGAGCAATACGATTCTGACGGCGACGGCGTTGGCGATAATGCAGATGCTTTCCCTAACGATGCAAGTGAAACTACCGACTCGGATGGCGATGGTGTTGGCGATAACTCAGATGCCTTCCCAATGAATGCCTTTGAGACGATTGACTCTGATGGTGATGGAGTCGGCGATAATTCAGACGCGTTCCCGAATGATGCCAGTGAATCAGCTGACTCTGATGGTGATGGCGTTGGTGATAATTCAGACGCCTTCCCGAATGATGCCGATGAATCAGTCGACTCCGATGGCGACGGTGTTGGTGACGTCAACGATCTGTGTTCTAATACCGCCGTCGATACAACTGTAGATGCAAACGGCTGCTCAGACGCACAACTCGACGCAGATGGTGATGGATACGAGGATACAGTCGATGATTTCCCGCTAGATGCAACCCAATGGTCTGATACAGATGGCGACGGCTATGGTGATAATTGGGCGGATTCAGGATGGAATGCCAGTAGAGTGCAAGGCTGGCCAGGTGTTTTCATAATTGGCGCAACAACGCCAGATTACTGTCCAAATGTCTTTGGAAATTCAACGGCAAATGGCTACTTTGGCTGTCTGGATGCAGATGGTAATGGTGTGGCAGATTTGTTTCAACAAAATCAAACAGACGACACTGATGACTCAAATCAAACTGATAACACAAACCAGACCAATTCAACACTAGATTCTGATAACGACGGGGTTTTGGATTCAGAGGACAACTGTCCGAATACAATCCCAGGTAGAATCGTGGATGCTAATGGTTGTGAGATAGAGGAATCTGATGACGATGACTCAAATACAATACTCGAAGGTTTACTTTCGGGAGACGGTGGTGCAGTAACTACTACAGTGGGCATTGGAGCAATCTTGCTGGCTATACTAGCCCTACTGCAGACGAATGCAGTTGCTGCAATGCTGCCTGAAACATTCCGCTGGGTCCAAGTTCTACGTAATAATTCCAAACTCACTAAAGAAGAACGTAATGAATTGACTTACTTACAATCAATTGTCCAAGCATATCATAGTAACCCACAGGAATTAGCTGAGGAGTTAAACCAGTTGAAAGGTGACCTAACCGGTCGTTATACCAACAACGAAATCAAGAAAGATACCAGAGAGAAACTATTCACCTTGATTGACGACCTACTTTCTTCTTCACCTGACGAATTATACCGTATCGCCCACAATGATACCTACTTTGGTTTAGCAGGTTCAATCGATTCACAAGATCGAACAAGACTACTCGATGAGAAATTAGCCATGAGTGAAGATTCCCACCCCCCGTCTTCAAACCAAGTTCACAGCAACGCTTCACAAGGCGGCGACATGGGACCATCTATCGATGCTGTTGGTACTGTGCAAGATGATGGCTTCGAGTGGTATGAATGGCCGCAAGGAAGTGGCGCATGGTGGTATAGGACTGCACATACCAGTGAACTTTGGAAAAAGTGGCAATAATCAAGGTTAAGCCTTTATTCGGCATTGAGGTTTATTTCATTGAATTTGCCAAAATATTATCTCTCAGAATCGGAGTTGTTTAACACCCATTCGAATAATAGTTCAAGACTAGGCTTTAGCGCAATTGCTTCATCAGATAATTGATATTCAACGGTAGTAGGAACTGTTGGAAATACTTTTCTTATCACCAAGTTATACTCCTCAAGTTCCCTCAATCTTCTTGAAACCGTCGTCGAGGAGGAATTTACCCTCGTTTTTATCTCAGAGAACCTTATTGCTTTATCACTACATGCTAACACATAAAGTGTGTTAAGCATTTTTGACTTTGATAGTAAAGTCATAAAGTCATTTACCTTTCCTTTATCTTCCTCTGACATACATGCAAAACGTTCAGATTGTTCAAGGGTCATACCTCGGCCAAGTAACTATTTGTTATCAAATACCAAGTTACAGCATTGTTACATAATGGTACCTAACAAAGTTTGAATTCGTCAATCTAGATACACGGATTAATAGATGAACAGACAAAGTACATTTTGTGTCAGTCAATATTGTGTGGTTCAAAAGGGACTTACGTCTCTCTGACAACGCCGCAATTAATGATGCAGTTAACCGTGACTTGCCAATTATCTGTCTGTTTAACCTAGATTCTCAAAGAATTGGTAGGATGGACGTATCTGGCATTCATATTGAGTGGGAGTTGGATTGTCTTAGGAGTTTAGCGAAAGATATTAACGGACTTGGCGGAGTAATAAAATTCAACTATGGCGACATAATTGATAGTCTCGAAAAGTTGCACTATGATTACCAAATAAATTCGATAATTTGCAACGAAGAAACTGGATTACAATGGTCTTGGGAGCGAGATAAGTTAGTTGCCAAATGGTGTGAAACCAACCATGTAGATTTCATCGAACATCCATCAAACGGGGTGATTCGTAAACTAAAGACGAGAGATGACTGGAAGAAATACCGAGATCAGAGAATTAGTTCGTCGTTAATTCCAAGACCTGAGAAACTACTCGCTCCAGAGGGTTGTCAAAGCGATGCAATCCCTACTATGGAAA
>CALDPP010000111.1 GCA_937911345.1 uncultured euryarchaeote
TTGTCTCTAAATGTTGAGATATTTTCCACCATTCCCTGAATCATGAACGTAGCAATCCGATCGTTAGCAAACTTATGACTTGTTGAGATTTCTTCGATTACTAGAAGCGGGACATCATGCTGAATAGCTAATTCAGCGGCGAATTGTAGCGAAGCGTTGTAGTTAAACCGTCTTGTAGCAATCATCCAGTATAGGATGAATTCGCCATCATCGTTAATGGGTTTCTCATTAACGAGTTTAACTCTGTCTGTGATGTTGGAGTTCATGAATCTGCCTCCGAGTATTGGTGCAACAGGTAGGGGTAACCTCTTTGCTTTGAGTAGTCTGTAGTGGAGAAAGGTGTTTGGTTGATGGCATTCGTAGCAATAGACTTCATGGCTTCACTAACCCAAACAATGCTATCAAATTCACTTCTACAGACGAATTTTGCTTCTGCAACCTCGCTTGCTGGATTAGGGACTTCACCTGGAAGGAGCTTGACACTGTAAGCAATGAATACTGCAGGTCCTATTTCGGTTAGGTTTTCTCGAATTGCATATATGCCAGTAACTTTACCGGCGACATCACATTCTTCTTTGAGTTCTCTTAGGGCTGCATCACGGGGTAATTCGCCATCATCAACGTAACCTTTGGGTAGACCCCAATGCCCAGAGTACCTTCCAGTTGCCTCTTTTACTAAGAGGACCTGAGTTGCGTTTGTCACTACTGCCGCAACTCCTAAGTCACAGCGTACGCTACCCATGGATAGTATTGAATTCCCGGAGGATATAAAGCGGTGTTTTCAAGCAGGCTCGATAACAAACAGGTCATTATAAACTAAAGCGTGAAACACAAGCCATGGAAAGCGGAACCATTGACCCAATGAAAATTGAAGCTGAAGCATTTTTGCCCACTGAATACGGAAACTTTCGTATCAGAGTAATGGTAGATGAAAATGGCTCGGAACACTCTATCCTATCGGTAGGGTTAGAACAAACAAATAGAATACCTTTGGTAAGGATTCACTCAGAGTGCCTGACAGGCGATGCATTTACATCGCTGAAGTGCGATTGTGGCCCACAACTAAAAGCCTCTATGCAACGAATCCAAGAAGAAGGTTGTGGAGCCATTCTGTACCTACGACAAGAAGGTAGGGGAATCGGCCTCCATGAAAAAATCAAAGCATATGCACTGCAAGATCAAGGATTTGATACACTAGATGCAAACTTAATGCTCAATCATCCTCCAGATGCAAGAGATTACGGTTTCTGTGCTAAAATGTTAAAATCAATAGGCGTCAATAAAATAAGACTGATGACAAATAACCCTTTGAAAATCAAGGGTATGGTTGAAAACGGCATCTCTATTGAAAATCGTATAGAACACATTGAAGGCCTTGGAACTCACAACGAAGGCTATCTACTAACTAAGGCAAAGAGAATGGGGCACATTCTCCCATTCGTTTTTAATGAATAGTCTCCCTGCCAATAAATCGGGGTTGGGAGATGACTAAGGAATTGATAGGCCAAATGGCGCCGAATTTTACTCTAGAATCTAGTACAGGCGAAAGCGTGACGCTTGCAGACTATGACGGCAAATGGAAGGTCTTATTCTTCTATGCCAAGGATGGCTCGCCGACTTGTAAGCGTGGTTGTCTCAACTTCAAAGAACAGTATAATTTGTTCCAATCACTCACTCCGCCTGTTGAGATTATAGGAATTAGTGAAGACTCAGCAGAAGACCACAGACGGTTTAAGGAGGAACTAGAACTTCCTTTTCCTTTGCTTAGCGATCCCGAAAGAGAGGTAGCTAACGCTTACGCCGTGCCGATGTTTCTCGGTAAATTCCCGGGTAAGTCCTCTTTCTTGATTGGCCCTGACAGAACGATTCATTACTGCTACGATTGGCTGTTTAGACCGCGCCGACATGTGGCTAAAATTCTCAATACATTGAGTAAACTATCCGGTAGGTGATGTAATGGATTGGGTAGAATTATTCGAAGAGGCAGGGCTGACTGACAGAGAAGCACGTTCGCTTGTATTGTTGTCATCCTCCAAGGAATTGAAGGCGAGTGATTTGGCCAAAAAATTGGGGACTAATCGTCTCGATGCTTACAATTCTCTGTCTCGACTAACTCAAATCGGCTTGGTCAACGTGACCGCAGACCGCCCAATGAAGTTCTCTTGTTCCTCACTGCCTGTGTTGTTTAAGAAGTTAATCAAAGACCAGAAATCACGTATCGACAGAACTACAAAAGCATTCGAGAGTATAATGTCTGGTGCTTCAGAAGATGCCCTAGAAACAGATAATGCTCAAGGCGAAGCGAGCGCAAAGTTCGCAGTCTTGAAGGGAAGAGATCACATACAGAAAAAAATAGGTGAGTTGGCAAATGAAGCAGATGGGCAAATTGTCTTGTTCCTTGGGAGATACGGAATTTTGCACTTGTGTAGGTCACCATCGATAGATGAGGTCAACTCTGCTGCAGAACGGGGAGTAATAGTCAAGGTCTTGGCCCAACTAGATCGAAGGACATTAAAATTCTTTGAACAACTGCATGATTCTATTGAAATTCGCCATTCAGATGAAGTTAACTCGCTCGGAGTTTTGAAAGATCAGAGCGATGTTATACAATTCTTATTTGTGGAGCAAAATCCTGTTGGCAGGGGAAGAGAAGATGCAGCATTAGTAGTTTCATCTGAGGTTTTCGCATCATCACATTACGAATTTATGATGGCAATATGGAACCGAGCGGTCGATTTTAACAGTGCCAAAAAGCGATTTACCGAAGAGCGAATTGTTGACCCTCTTAGACTAACTATCGGAGAAGGTTCATTTCTTGAGCAATTCAGGGAAGCATTGGATTTCAGCGGCGAACTGCCTGACGAAGACACACCGTTCAATCCAGATTCCTTCCTCGCCTCAAGCAGTGAAATCAATCAAGCTAGAGCGGCGCTACAGGATGGCACAGTTTTCAGTCTTCAGCAACTTGGCATTGATATCAAGACCATGCTAAGACAAGTAGGTCATCGTATAGGTTCTGAACTAGCATTTAGTTTGAGAAATATCGAAGGTCATGTGGAATTCTTGAGTGAATTAATGGATTGGTGGGAATATGCTGGCTTGGGAGAGTTAGAGTATGACACAGTACCTTTCTTCCATATCAAGGTAAATTTGACCCATCCGCCTGTTGATGATAAAGAAGTGTTACCACTTTGGGAGCTAGATGACGGCATTATTGAAGGAGCATTATCCTCAAGATATCCAGAAGATAGTAATGTTAGAATTAGACGAGAAGAAGCTCAAAGCGACGACGAATTGTGGCGATATACCCTAATTTTCGTAGAGGACAGTGAAGATTGAAATATACATGTATTGATAAACCCAACCAAGGTTTTTCACGATATGCGAATGCTGACATTCTTTAGGTTCATGCGGCAAATTTTGCGTAAAAAACCCGCAGATTTAGACTGGATTCAACGTCAAGGTCTAATGGCAGTAAAACTAGCGCAAATCTTTGCATTAAGACCAGATTTGCTGGGTGAAGAGAAATGCAAGCAACTGCAACAACTATACCAACATGCAGCATCCATACCGCCAGAGAATTGGGAAGAGACCCTAAAAAGCAAAGCAATCCCTAACTTCTTTGACAATTTCAAAACAATAGATTCCACGCCGCTTGCGGCTGCCTCAGTAGGACAGGTTCATCGAGCAACCTTGCACAACGGTGACGAGGTTGTCATCAAATTTGTCAAACAAGCCAACGCAGTTAAGTTCAGGCAAGAAGTTGACAGAATGCGATCTTGGCTTCGAATTTTCCTTGTTTTATCTCCAAGATTAAGAAAGGTAGGCAACCCTATGGCACTCCTAAACCACGTTGCGGACTATACTACAAGGGAACTAGACCTACGCAACGAAATTTCGGGCGCAGAAGAATTGGCTAGAATTCAGGCAGAGATTGCCGATGAATTCCCTACCCCAAAACTGCGATTTCCCAAGTATTACCCCAAACTATCCAACGAAAATGTACTCGTATCGGAATTTATTGAAGGAATTTCGTTAGAAGAAGGAATCGAAAATAAATCATTGGAGTGGGCCACATTGTTAGAACTATTCAGAATTCACGGAGCCTATTTATTTGGTATCGGAACTTTTCATGGAGACCTGCATCCGGGCAACTGTATTATCGACAAAGAAGGCCGATTTGTCTTCATTGACAACGGAGCAATCTGCCATGCTCCGTCGTTTGTCAACCGATCGTTGTTCAACTTTTTCGAACATCTTTCCCGTCAAGAAATGCACTCGGCATTCATGTCCTTACTTGATATGACTACTAAGAAACCAACAGGGAAAAAGATGCAAAAATACCTCAACAGGATGAATGAAATATATGCTGATTTTGAAAAGAAGCCAGTTGGTGAACAGAGCCTAACTAGAATCATGATGCAGACAGTTCGAGCAGCAGTCGAGTTAGCTAATGCTGAATTTGGTGAAGAAGCATTCCCAATCATCCGTGCGCTAATGTATCTCGACGGCCTAGTTATTCGAACTCACCCTGAAGTTTTGTTAATCAAATCCATGGGACCTTACCTTGATGAGTTTAGAGTCAAGTTAGGCATCGAAGCAACTACGGCTTGAGTGATGTAATGGTAAAGAAAGCAGCCGTGGTAGGCGCTGGAATCAGCGGACTCTATGCATGCTTACTTTTGGAACAACACGGATTTAGCGTTGATTTGTATGAGAGGAGTGACTCCATCGGAGGCAGAATGAAAACTGAAAAGCAATCAGGTTTTATCCTTGATCACGGATTTCACGTACTTCAAACGGGTTACCCTTTAGCAAGCAAGGTATTGGATTATCAAGCAATGGGTTGTTTGGCATTTGAACCGGGTGCACAAATCATTAGGCCCGATGGAAAAAGGCCGAAAATTTGGCAATTTACCGACCCATTTAGGCGTCCAATCAAAGGTGTCCTTGGGGCGTTCAGCCTGTTCACGTCCCCACTAAATTTGCTAAGGGTCGGATTGCTGAGGATAAAGTTAGCTCGAACAAAAGACTCAGATTTATTTCAAAAAAAATCACAAACCACGCTTGATTATTTACAATCAAAGGGATTTAGCCAATCGTTTATCGAACGATTTTTCACTCCATTATTTGGCGGGATATTTTTAGAAACAGAACTTAGAACCGACTCAAGAATGTTTGATTTTGTCTTCAAAAACATGTCAAGAGGAAGCATGGTTTTGCCAAAGAACGGGATAGCAGCATGTCCTCAACAAATCTTTGACCGCCTAACAAAAACCGCCCTGAAACTTAATTCTAACATTTCAATAATAGATGAAACAAAACTTAGCAATGGTGATGAAGTTCTTCAATATGATTTAGTTGTCAAGGCTTTTGCGTCTGATAAGTCAAATTTGACTAGAGGTGTTTGGACTTTACACTTCGCTGCGCCTAAATCTCCTCTGAAGGGCAAATACATTATGCTCAACTCTACTCTAAAATCGGCAAGAAACCTAATCTCTCATTTGGCTGTCCCATCTGATATTCAACCAAATTACGCTCCTTCGAATCAATCACTAGTCACGGTGACTGTAGTCGAAGAGGATGCTAAAAAGCAAGGATTATCGACAATTGAAGCGGTCAAGAGTTCAGTCATTAAAGAATTATTACAATGGTTTCCCGATCAAGTCCAGGATTGGCGCGTTCTAGATGTGCAATACATTGAGGCAGCATTACCGGAATTGTCGTTTGCGGATTTTGATGACTTTTCCAAAGCAAGCGATGATTATTCATGTGGCGATAGCACCTATCACGGCAGTGTTGAGGGTGCTTTGTTATCTGCCCAAAGAGTAATCGATAATTTTCTCAAAAAAGGGGCACAGGGCTGAATTAAATCACTGATTTAACTCGTGGAAATAAACTCCTCTTTATATGTCAGTTTGCTTGTTATTATCACATGCAAGCAAAGACAAAACCTACAGCAATCATTGTTGGTGCAGGTCCGGGGGGACTAGCAAGCGCAATGCTTCTCGCTTATTCAGGCGTAGATGTTACAGTAATTGAAAAAGAATCTAAAGTTGGTGGCAGAACCAAACTCGTTGAGAAAGACGGGTTCACCTACGATAGAGGGCCAACATTCTTCCACTATCCAGAAGTTATCGAACAAATCTTTCAAGCAGTCGGATTAGATGCTCACAAAGAACTCGAACTTATCCCATTGACTGATCCTTCCTACAGACTTGTCTTTGGTGCTGGTGGTCAAATAGATGCAACCAGTGATTTGGATTTGATGACAGAAAGAATACGTGAACTGTCCGGAGATAAGAATGCAAGAGGCTTTGAAAAGTATGTTAAAGATAACAGAAAGAAGCTAGATCTCTCCAAAGCATGTTTACAAACACCTTGGACTGGGCCGTCAAATCTATTCACCAGACGGGCTATGCGAGTAGCTAAGGTTTTGAAGCCATGGGCCTCTGTAGCAAGCGACTTGAGAAAGAATTTCGATGACGAAAGGATTAGATTGGCAATGTCCTTCCAAACAAAATACTTGGGGATGAGTCCATTCCATGCACCTTCTTTGTTCACCATTCTTGCATTTTTGGAGTATGAACATGGTATTTTCCATGCGAGAGGCGGACTTGGCTCAATTACCCCCAAATTAGCAAAGATTGCTGAAGGATTTGGTGCAAAAATCCGTACTTCTACACCTGTAAAAGAGTTGATTTATGAAGGTAAAACAGTAGTTGGAGTCAAACTAGAGGATGAGACAATATACGCAGACAAAGTCGTTGTCAATGCGGATTTCGCCCACGCTATGACAACATTGGTTCCTGATGAAAAGAGAAAGAAGTGGTCCAACAAGAAATTGGAAAAGAAGGGTTACTCCTGTTCAACCTTCATGCTATATCTTGGCATGGATAAAACATACGACGACCAACCTCATCATCAAATCTATGCCTCACAACGTTATGAAGAAAATCTCAATGACATTACCAATCACAAGATAACCTGGGACGACCCGTCCTTGTATGTCCAGAACGCTTGTGTCACAGACCCACAACTTGCCCCAGAAGGTTGCTCAACATTGTATGTCTTGGTTCCAGTACCAAATACTCACGAGTCGATTAATTGGGAAGATATCAAAGATGAATATCGCGATGTAATTCTAAAGCAGATGGCCAAGCTAGGCTACGATGACGTTGCCGATCACATAGTCTCAGAGACCATAGTAACTCCAGATGATTGGGGTGCATCGGACATTTACCGCGGCGCAGTATTCAATCTTGCTCACAATCTAGGTCAAATGTTGTGGAGGAGGCCTCAAAATAGATTTGAGGAAGCCAAAAACCTGTATATCGTAGGTGGCGGAACTCACCCTGGAAGTGGATTACCAACAATCTTTGAAAGCGCTCGAATAAGCAGCAAATTACTGCTTGCTGACTTGGGCCTAGACCCAGATTGGAATGGTGTAAGCAACTGGTTCCCTGAAGTAAAGAAACCTAAAGTTAACACCCAAAATTCTGGATCAAAGAAGCGGAATCATGCTTCCGGTGAAGGACATGCAGCCTAAATTAATTCCAATACTAGTAAGTATAGTAATGCTGTTATCCGGTTGTACAACGCCAGTTGATGATAATCAATCAGAAGACATACCCTTGCAAATGTCATTTGTTGCCAAGACACTTGATAGGTCTGAGGACGGTGGCGCAGAGTATAACCTCAAGGAAAACCTTGCAGAAAAACCCGTACTTATTCTATGGATTGCTGCAGGATGTTCAGGTTGTCACGACTGGACCCAATTAATACGCGAATCGACCGAAAACGGGAGCCTAAATTCTACCGCTGTCAACATTATAAGTATTCATCGATGGGCAGAAATAGAATCTACCACCCAAATAATGGATGTTTTTGGAATCGAGGAAAACAACTCCAACTATTCTCCTTGGCCTATAATAATACCATCAGAGTCAGATATGATCATTGATTTTACAACAGGACTAACCACAGATTTCACTATCTATGAGGGGTTCAACAATCCTGGCACTCCAACTGTCCAACTGATTGGTCAAGACGGCATTAAAATGTGGCAATCAAAGTCTTACTGGGCTAACTTTTCTATGCTACAAGAAGCTTGGGACGTAGCAGAAATCATCTCTGAAAAATCTGCTACCGAATAATCAACCTCAAAGACTGTGCGCGTTAGGGTTTGCTTGTTCGCCCCCTGGGGGGGGAGGCGGTGAAAAGCTTGGGTGACGGAATAAAACTGCCTGTAATCAACGGACTGGGACGCACAAATCGAGTAGACAATTGGTGGTCACAGCCCTTGGCTATGGGTATAGCATTAACATTAGCACTATTGTACACATTCTGGCGACTATTCCTGCACGATACCGGGATTTCGTACGAATTAGACGGCAGCACTGTAATGTCGCCAATATTCTCTCCAAATGTACTGGAATGGGATTTGTTTGGGTTGTCGGATTGGGACCATCCTCATTGGGTAAACGCAGCAATTCTGGTACTATGGATACCGTTTGGGTTTAGAGGTACTTGTTACTATATGAGAAGAGTGTATTACAGAACGTTCTTCGCCAGCCCAGTTGCATGTTGGGTAGATGAACCCGACATTAACAAGAAACTCGGCTACAAAGGTGAAAAGAGAATTTTCATACTCAACAACTTGCACAGGTATTTCCTCTATGCTGCAATGATAATCATTGCCATTAAATGGTGGGATGTGACACATACATTAACCTTTGAAAATGGACAATATGGCTTTTCTGTGGGTACTTTCGTTATGGCGATAGAAGCGTTTCTACTAACTATGTATGTCACTTCATGCCATGCTTTGAGACATCTTGCAGGCGGTATGCTTGATCGTTGGACAACTGGAATTAGTCGATTGCGAGGGAAAATTTTCGGTAAATTGAGCGTAGCAAATCGCTCACACGGGTTTTGGTTTTGGACTTCTTTGGCTTTTGTTTTCATTGGCGATTTATGGGTGCTAGCGGTGAATGAGGGGTATCTCACCGGTTTAGCTGATTGGAAATTAATTCTGTTTTGAGGTGATATTATGGCTGAGGATTTCAAGAAATACGAATATGATGTCATTGTGATTGGTGCCGGAGGAGCGGGTCTTCGTGCTGCGATTGAAGCGGCTAGAAGTGGGGCTAAAACGGCAATAATCACGAAATCACTGCTCGGTAAAGCACACACTGTTATGGCAGAGGGGGGTTGTGCAGCAGCCCTTCAAAACGCCGACCCCAGAGATGGTTGGAAGGTTCACTTTCATGATACTATGAAGGGTAGTAAGTGGCTAGCAAACTGGCAAATGGCCGAATATCACGCCAAAGAGGCGCCAGACAGAGTAAGAGAACTAGAACAATGGGGGGCGGTTTTTGACCGCACCACTAAGGATTTAATCAACCAGAGAAACTTTGGCGGACATACTTTTCCACGACTAGCACACGTCGGAGATGCAACTGGTTTGGAAATAATTCGGACCCTTCAAGAGCGTGGAATTCACGAAGGTATTGATATCTTCATGGAGTATACAGTAAGACATTTGCTAAAAGAAGGCGATAGGGTTACTGGATGTGTAGCATACACAAGAGTTGATGGAGATTTTCATGCATTCTCGGCTAAATCAGTTGTCTTGGCAACTGGTGGAATTACTAGAGTTTGGTCGGTATGCTCGGGCTCATGGGAGTATACTGGAGACGGTCATGCACTAGCCTTGTGGGCTGGTGCTGAACTAAGGGATATGGAATTCGTCCAATTCCACCCGACTGGAATGGTATGGCCTCCGTCGGTTAGAGGAATCTTAGTTACCGAAGGTGTTAGAGGTGAAGGCGGCAGATTAACAAACTCTGACGGTCAAAGATTCATGTTCGATTACGTTCCAGAAATGTTTGCAGGAGACCATGCAGAGACCATTGAAGAATCGGACCAATGGGTTGAGGAAGTAGTATCAGGCAAATTAGCAACTGTTAGACGGCCTCCAGAGTTGTTGACTAGAGATGTAGTTGCTAAAGCGATTAATTCGGAAGTTAAAGCAGGAAGAGGTTCACCTCATG
>CALDPP010000112.1 GCA_937911345.1 uncultured euryarchaeote
GAGAGGCTTCCTCGTAAACTACGTTCCAGTCATTCACTTTGATATAACGCACCAAGGAATCATACACCTCACTAGATGATTGATTCAGTGAAGTGGAGTAGGTCTCTAAAAGACGATAATCATCCCCACCTCCTAAGTGGGCGCAGTTACCACTGGTTGTTTCACAAGTAGGCATGTCAGTGATTTCTACATCGGGAGCTAATACTGCTATACCAATTTGTACTACTAACCATGGAGAGGCTATCAGTAATGCCATTAACACAACCTTTGTTGCGACATGGAAATTAGCAAAACTGTTGACCACGATATAAAATCAAAGTCATAATACAAAAAACAGCGTATTAATCCAACCTCGACCAATCACCATCTTGATACTGATAAATTAGCGGAACACCGGTCGGAACCTCAAGAGACAGAACTTCTTCCTTAGATAGCGACTCAATACTCATGATTATACTTCGAAGAGAATTTCCATGGGCTGCAACAAACAAGTTCTTACCATTGGATAGTTGTGGAATAATCGTATCCTCAAGGTAAGGAATCGTTCGCTGAGCTGTTAATTCTAACGATTCACCATTGGGCGGAGGGACGTCATATGAACGACGCCAAATATGTACTTGATCTGCACCATACTGCTGTCTTGTCGCCTCTTTGTTAAGGCCTTGAAGGTCACCATACATACGCTCATTTAGTTGCCATGAAACATGGACAGGTAGAATATTTTCAGCGCCTGCAGCACCGTTTATTTGAGCCCATTCAATCATCCGTGCCTCATTTTGCGAGGTTTTTTCGCCACTTTCTGGCTGATTGTATTGGAACACTGGGGTTTTGCCATGGTCATTTTGCGCTAGGGCAATCATTGCCGTCATTTGCGCTCTAATTAACGTAGAAACATGGACTTCGTCTATGTCATATCGTGCAATCTCTTTACCGCCAGCAATTGCTTCATCAATTCCTTCATTGGTCAAAGGAACATCTACCCAGCCAGTAAACAAGCCTGCAGCGTTCCACATCGATTGGCCGTGACGCATCAAAATTAACAATGCCAAACTAACTCCTCATTCTATGCCAAGTAGGCTAGAGACATGAAAGTAGTGGCTTACTCAAAAGATAACCGGCAGTAGCGCCAAAGCAATTAATGGAACTATCCCCATGAATAGGTCTCGAATGAATAAAATCAACAGCGTGCGTGATTTT
>CALDPP010000113.1 GCA_937911345.1 uncultured euryarchaeote
GTACTAGGCCAGTTGCTATGATGATGTCAAATGATGTCGAAGAAGAGTAATTAAAAACCGGTCAGTGTACTTGGGGACTGAACATTTATCCATTACTAGATAATGTCGGGGGAGATTTGAGAGCCCTCGCGATTATGGGCAGTATGATATTGTCTAAGCATCTAGAACAAACATGGCCGAGCATCCACCTTTTGAGGGAACCGATTTCCAAGTCAGGGTCTGGAATGCATTGAAAGAAATCCCTCGAGGCGAGACCCGAACATATACGGAAATTGCGGTTCAAATCGGGCATCCGAATTCTGCCCGTGCGGTAGCCAATGCTTGCGCCAAGAACCCATATCCGCCCATTGTTCCATGTCACAGGGTCGTTCGAAGAGATGGAGGTTTGGGCGGTTATAGCGGTGTAGGAGGAGTGGAAACAAAACGTCGTCTTCTGAGTGAAGAGGGCGTGTCCATTACATTCACGCGCTCAAACTGACTGATAAATGGGCTTGAGTGCGCTTACCGCCTCTCAACCCTTTAGTGAATTATCATTGTGAGGATTACTATCACCAAAAGTAAGGAAAAAAATAGAATATACAGAGTATACCATAACATAGTTATCTTTGCTCCAGTGGTTGATTTTCCTTGCTTAGCCTCCCATTCAGATTTTTTAGAAACGAACATCATCTCAAGAATGAATGAAATTATAATTGTCAAACAAAACAGGATCGCACCAATTTGGCAAATTAGCCATGAACCCTCTTGTTCTAGGCCAATGATGAATGTCGGTACAGAAATCAATCCTCCCAAAATGAAAACAATGAATGCTACAAATCTTAGGTTTTTTTCTGGTTGATATTTCTCAGTATCCGCTTCATTCGAAATAGTGCCATAAGGTTGCATACACTCAACTCACACAATTACCTAATAATCCCAGATATAGCATCCTAGTTCGATTCTGCTGGCATCGAGGAGTGGTGTAATTGTATTCTTAATCTGCCATCATCGTCTTGAATGTAGCCAAATGTGTATTCCACCTTCACCTCAGCACCATCTGGTGCGGTGAAGAAATAATTGCCCATTGCTAAGGCAGTATTGCCATCGATTATTACATCTGAATTTTCAAAACGCACATTGGTCCAGCCCTTGATAGCAAACCCCTTGTCTTCTGGGCAGGCGCCATTTGATGCGACGAAGTATGATAATGCGGTGTCGAAGGTTGGACGAAATTGGTCGATGGCGGCTAAAGTTGGTTTGAATAACACAGGCCCCATTTGGTAAGCATACAATGTGTTGACGTGGTTAGTTGCTATACCAACAAAATCTCCACCCGATGTATGAGCTGCAGCAATTGCTACAATCCCTTCGCCCCATGCTTGCTGTACGCCTTCAACATCTGCAACACTAACCATAACTAATCATCTCTATACTCTCCTTATATCGGTACCTTATCATTATTTTATTTGCGACGAGTTTATGCACTTCATTACATTCGTATGGCTATGTCAATAATTGCAGCATATAATGAAGCCTGGGAAAACGGAGATGTCGATGCTCTTGGAGCATTAATCCACGACGATTGTGTATTCAATCCACATGTTGGTGGAATTACTTTCAGTAAGTCGGATATCTTGGGATTTGCCGGCGGCGAAGGTACCCCAAGATCAGAAGCCAACCGCATTCTGTTTGAAAACGATGAAGTTGGAGTAGCGCATTCAATAGTTCATTTTGCTAATGGGTCAACCTCAGAGGCCGTCCTATCGTTCATGAGATTCAAAGACGGACAGATTGTTTCAATGGAAACAGGTGCAACACCACTATCCGATGATTACAAATTAGTCGGCCAAGACTGAAACTCAGTTTGCTAACTCGTTTTTGACCATTTCACGCATCTCACATGCTTTGCATTGGTCATTAGAGGTCATTGAGCCACAAACAGGACATTCTTGCGGTGGGCTAGGCCTAGATTCGTGTCCACCCAAGTCCACAATTTGATTACGTAAATCTTTGACATTATCAGCCATCCTTACGAGACCATGTCGGGTTCCAGGAACGTCAGCTTCCATCATTGCGACCATCTCTCTGTGACGCCAGCGCAATGCACCTCTTGCATGCGGGCACTCCTCGTGGTGAATTGGTAGGTTTTTGTGAACGGCATACAGGTGTACCTCTTGTTCTGGAATCCATCTCAGTGGGACAATTCGTGGAGGTAGGCCATCAATTGGCGTATTAGTGTGCGGTGCTAGTCTAAGAGTCCTCTCGAGGTCACCATTTGACATATTCATTAGTACAGTTTGTGCCATATCATCTAGGTTATGGCCTAGCGCCATTACATCAGCATTAACTTTCTTGGCGAGGTGATTGATACCTTGTCTCCTAAATACGCCGCAATATGAACACGGCATACTGGGTGCACTGGGATTGGCCGCAGTCATTCCTGGAATCAATTTGGCCACCGTATCCATCTCTTCAAATCCTAGATCTTTGTAGGATATGGTAACAAATTCTATTCCTAAGTCATTGCAAAGATCAATCGCACATTGCAGAGAAGGTGGGCGGTAACCATCTATACCTTCATCAACGGTTCCAGCGATTATTGTTACATCAGGTCTAACGCCAATAATATCAACCAATAATTCAAGCAATGCTGCGGAATCCTTGCCGCCAGAAATAGCGACAAAGATGGTGGTGTGCTCACCTTTCTTTAGAATCAATTGCTTGCGTAGTTCCTTGGCTACTTTCTTGCGAATTGACTTAGCAAGGTGTTCGCCACACAGGATTCTGCCAGAATATGCCTGTTCGATTACCGCAGGCTTACCGCAAACGTCGCAAGAGGGAATCTCAAGACCTACATTTGCGTCTGCCATGATTTTGCGTAATACTACTCTCGTTTGAGTTAATCGCTTGTTTCTTTTGTCTAATCTGTAACATTATCGCCACTAATTTTGCAATTGGAAATTTGAATTTACAATTAGAAAATTATTTTGACATTTCCATGATTAATCAGTGATTAATTGGTGAGGGGATGGCGCGGATTTTATCCATAATTGCATTATCCGCGCCTTGATTCAAGTATTAACCAGTTGGAAATTTGAATTTACCTGATAAATCCCCCCGTAGGGGGGAAAAAACGCAAAACTTCTTGAAGCCTACAACGCTCACAGGCAATTTGAGCGACTATGTTACAACGAGTACTTGCTGCCCTAACTAGGACAGAAGGCGTTGAGCAAGCAATGCTGCTTGATGAGCGTGGCAGACTACTGGCATGTGTTGGCAATGAGGGAAAATCTCCTCGAATTGATGCAGCGATTGAAGCCACTAACATGGCAACAGAACTTTGTTCAGCGTTAGAACTTGGAAACTTGTACGAAATTTGGTGTGAAGGGGAGGAGCGAATGATGATTGATATCGCTCACCCTGGTCGAATAGTAGTCCTTACCGGTAAAGGTGGCCGCCTAGCAAGGTGGCGTCATGCCCTAGATCGGAACCGCAAGATAATTGCAACAACCCCACAGATGTGATATTATGTTTGATTTACCAAAAGGCATAACCGTAGAAGAAGAAATTGATGTATCAGAGGGTGTGATTCAACCATTCACCCATGGTGTAATCAGCACCTGGATTGGTAAAAGAAAGACTCCTGCAGGACACAGAATTGTTCGCTCAGGAAGAGTAGTTGGCTATTTGGCGGAAAGTGAGAAAGCATCAATCTTACTTGGTGGAGCAGAAGCCAAGGCAAGATTGCTTGAAATTGAAGCAGAAGGTATGTGCAGATTCGAAGCTGAGAGTTATTCAATGAAGGGATTAGGCTCTATTGCAGAAGTCATTCCAGAAGCATTCGAGCATCCTGCTGATGCACAAGGGTTACTTGCTAGAGGTGATTCAGTAGAAAGACTACTTTCCCGTGACTTGTCGGTCGTGCTTGCTAAATTAGTAGAAAATGTAACCGTCAGGGGTGCAATTGCAGTTGACTCAGGTATGTTGATTGATTCAGCCGGAGAATTACCCACAGACGGTGAGCAATTAGCCAAAGAAGTCGGTGAGACAATCGTTAGTAGAGAAAAAATCTCCAAAGGTCTTGGATTCGCAGATAGCGGTCATTGGACTCTTCATACCGGTGACAGTGCGTTGTTACTTGCACATACAGGTGAAATTGCTATTGCCGTTTGGACAGAGGCAAACGCAAATCATACACGTCTAGTCAATGCAGCAGTAGCAGCATTGGAAGGTGAGATTACAGAAGCATCTGGAACTAGTGAGCCGGTACCTGATGGATTTATTCTAAGGGAAGGCAAAGGTGGTGCTGACGCCGTATTATCAATGCTTACCGATGCATTAGAAGAAGAGGTTACCGGGCACATTCAAGCAGGTAAGTCGTCAAAAGCAGTCAGTCTCCTGCTTTCCAGAGGTGTGCCAGTTGGTATCTACGCCCCAAGCGCTGAATCATTTGAAGAGGCAGTTCTAGGTTTAACGGAAGCAAAGCGAGTAATTCGATTGCATCGTCTACCTGCAGGAACCATCCTTTCAAGAGAATCCGGAACAGTTCATGATTTCAGTCTTTCATACTTTAGAGATTTACTAGTAACTGTCAGAACTAGATCAGAAAGCAGAAGAGCCAATTTATCTCACCGGATGAACAATTTGATTGGCTTCGAAATAGGGATGGAAAATCTACGGATTGCCCGTTCAAAGGCTAAATTCTCACAAACTACTGATACGGTTGCTAAAGGACTTGACAAGGTCGAAGTTACCCCAGTACCAGGTATTGATGCAGGATTAAGGCGTAGACTCGAATCAGCAGAGATTAGAATAGATGAATTGGTCAAAGAAAAAGCTAGATTGTCTAGTCAATTATCAGCTGCTGAAACCTCTAGGAAAGCCGCAGAAATAAAGACTAGAGAGGCAGTTGACACTCGTAACATGCAAATGGAGAGTGTTGAGAATGTGAATTCTGAAATTAACTCCATGCAGGTACAACTGGCGGAAGCAAGAAATCGAACCGAGGAAGCAGAATCGAGGGCTGAAAAATTAGTCAAGAGAGTCAACGAATTAGAGCATCAAGTAAGTGTTAGGGCAACAGAACTGGCAAAGGCTCTTGGAGAAACAGAATCAAGCGAGAAACTTCGACAATCAATCGAAGAAATGTCTCTAAAAGAAGCAGGACTAAATGCAGAACTATCTGATGCGAGTGAAAAATTATCCTCTATCCGCCAACAAACAGATGACGATGAAAGAAGACTTAGAGTCTTACAGGAACAAGTTGCTGCAACCAGAGAGCGTCATGCAAGAGCACAAGCAGAAGCGATGAAAGAAGAAGAGCGTGTCAATAAAAGTAAAGCAGAACTCGAGATTCTTGAATCTGAGGCAAAGGTCGCCCGACGTAGAGCCGAAGATGAAAGAATTCGATTAAGCACAGATGAAGCGAGATTCGCCAATATTCAGGGCGAAATGCGCCAATTAATGGAAGAACGTCGAAACCTCCTTCGAGAGTTGGGCGATTTAGGGGCGAAGCGAGGTCATGCTGAAGGAGAGTTGTCGATTCTACTTGAGAAAGCGGAGAACTTAGCAGATGCTCATGAAGAAGCTCTTGCCGATATTAATGAAGCGGAGAGGATTAGAGCTAGGCTTGCTGAAGAACCACTTGCTCAAGCATTATTAGACGATGCTTCGACATTCGAAGGCCTTGCACCAGTGCTTGAAAGACTTGAACGTGCTAGAAGCCTGGGCTACTCTGTAACACTACTTGATAGGGCAGTAGAACGAGCCCTGCAAGTTATTCAGAAAACAGTCGATCATGTAGCAGCAACCCCTCGTTATTTGCTCTCTAGCGAAGTAATGGAGTTGCTTGAACGGCAAGTACCACAAACAGCTGGAGCGGTGCGAGGCCTCTCAAGATGGTCAGTACAACAACGCTTAGAACATCAACTAGGTGAAACAGTAGGCCATCTAGTAATTGATTTAGAGAGGTTGCTCGAAGATTATGATCACTCCATAACAATGCTAAGAAGATTGAAGAATGTATTAGAGCAATTAACTCGCTTGGGTGCTCCTCCACACGAGGTTGAAACACTGTTGTCAAATTGTAATCGTCCTGAATCATTACCATACATCGCCCAATCAACAAGGAAATTAATCCAAAGTGCTCTTGATGATATCTACTTAGAGTCAGACCAGAGAGACGCAGGTGAGGCAATCGCTCTCGAAGAAACTGCGAGAGTGCTTGAGGAATTAATCACTCAAATTGATGCATCAGGGTTAGCTGGCGGAACACCTTCGGGATTACTATGGGATTTCCAAAGAGACGGATTACTACCATATGAGAGAGAAGTTGTAGATCCAGCACAAAAAACACCTGTGGATGAAGAAATGGTCAAGCACATGGAATCGAATATTACTGGTGAAGTCATCGAGGAAGAATCAACTAAGGTTGTCGAAATAGATGAAGACGGTTGGGAAGTCTTAGAGTTGCCAAGTGATGATGATGTGGATGAGGAAGTAGTTGAAGTGGCAGAACTGAAACCACTCAGCGACGATGATGAAAGAGCAGAATTAGAGGCTGAACTTGCCAGATTAGATGCCTCATGGAATCATCGTAGCGAGCCATCAACATCTAGTGATAATGCATTAACTGACCTCGAATCAAGGTTATCAGACCTCGATATGTAGGTGGTTTAGTGGCAGTTAACCAAGAGACTAATCTTGCGGGACGCGAAGAGATAATCGGAAGAAAATACCCGATAATACTGGAGCGAATACTACTTCTTGGAGTGGTTATAATATTCATTTTAGGTTACCAAGAGGTAAACGACAAAACAGGAGAAGGATTTGTCTCATTGCTTAGTACATGGTGCTTGTTTCCGTTTGTATTACTGTTCTCTGCTGAAATGATTGGCCGACTTATTCAAGCAATCAATCGTGATTAAATTTGGAATTCAGCAAACTCCTTTTCATTAGAAGTCTGGTTACTTTGGTTGCTGTTTCCGTTGCGTAAAGAGTAGGTAAATCCCCAAATTCTTTGCCACGGAATTAAGAACCTAAACAAAGCCATTATTGAAAGGAACATTACAGCAGATATGACAAGACCGTAGGTGAGTGAGAGCTCAATCGATTCAGAAACTTGACCAGCCCATTGACTTCCGGTTGTATCACTAACCAAACTCAGTAGAACACTATGGAATCCCAGTGCAACCATTGTTGCAATTCCGGTAAGCCCAAGGAATCCAAATGTGTGTACCAAATGTGTGTTTAGCATGTTATCCATCTGGGTTACATATTCTGGGTCACGCTTGCATGATTCGGGGAGTCTAAATGCGTATTCTAGATACTTTATGACGCCAAAAGCAGATTCTTGGAATACCAAAATTAGTACAGCAATCAATATCAAATCAAACTGCTCATTAGTTACCAAATCAACTCCAAAGAATCCGATTGTGGGTTGGGATATTTGGGATTCAAGCGTTGCTAAAGCGCCGCCATAATCGCCTAACTGTGCCTTAATCAGCGGGAAGGTTAGAATCGCATGAATCCCCAAGAAAAGTAGAGTGAAACCAATTGCCCAGGCGATTGACTTTCTTGATAGTCCCCAAATTCCTCTGGATCCCATGATAATTGGTAACAAGTAAACGAACATGATAAGCAAAGACATAATCATCAATAATGGCCATTCTAAAGTTTGTAGTTCCCCATCGTCAGGTAATCTCAGTTCAAAGGCAAACAGCATACCAGTTAGCCATCCAAGTGCTAGCCTACCAACTAGTAGAGTAATTAGACCAATAATAAATCCTAATTTTATTCTTTGTTGGGTTTTTGGGGTTTGATAAGCAATCAATGCCATCAATCCACCAACGACTAAACCGATTGCCAGTGGTACGAAAAATCTAGCTAGACCGGTTCTACCTTGTCCTGTAAACCAATCACCAAGTGGTAAATCATCACCAATTAATGATTCAATAGACGCAAATAGCATGGTGTGGTCAATCGAACCTACCACATAGGTGGAAACAACTTCTAGATACATTCCGACTAGAGCCGCAGTTGCAATTATTTGCAATGTGATGATTTGCCATTGCCGGCGCAGTGTCTTCAGGTGTAGGGTTCTAGCACGTGCACTACCTAGAATGGTAACATCGCCCTGAACTTGAACATCATCTGCCATTTTAGTACCCCCTGACCTGCATCAATGCTTGTGACAAATCCATGTCTGGCATCCAATCAATGACTTGTGCCCCAGACCCAGCTAAAGTGGTAAGTCTGTTTTGGCGTTCAAGTTTCAATACTTCGTATGACATTCTAGGAATTCTGCTGACCAGTCTTTCAAAGTCAATACTTGAGGGTGAAAGAACGGTAACTTCGTGACCACGACCTACCAGGTCACGAACCGCCGCTGGAACAGTACCATCACCCTCACAAGAGGAGATGATGAATACAGGACTACCTCGACTGAATCTTCCACTCAATGAATTAGTGACCGCCTGAAGCGGCATTTCACCTTTGGCGGTAACTCCGGCAAGGGCACTTAGAATCTTGAAATACTGCTTGTCGCCAGTGTCAGGGGGCAAGTAGGATAACTTTTCACCATATATTCCCAAAGCAACTGAGTCTCTTCGTTTTAGGAAGAATGCAGCAAGGCTTGCTGCTGAGACTGTACTCATTTCCAACGGATTCTTCAAAACCGTACCAATTCTAGATATGTCTCTTGAATCAATAAGTAGGTATAGATCAGTTACCGCATCACGGCATTTTTCATTGACCATTAATTCTCCAGTCCTTGCATACGCTTTCCAATTAATATTCTTGAACGGGTCGCCAGCAACATATTCTCTTAGAGAATAGAATTCTGAGCCTTGCCCAGGAGTTCTCAAGGTAGTTGCTCCCGTGTACATTTTTGGCGTACGTGAGCGGAGGAATGCTTCCTCAACTTCCTTAATTTGAGGGAATATTACGATGTCGCTGTGATGGTCAACAAACATCTCTTCAACTCCTAAGTTGAATGTATTTCTCGACCGTAGCGAAACTGGCCCTATTGAATAATGACCTCTTAGTGGGCAACGTAAAACATACCTAATCCTAGCGCTTTCACCCGGGCTTAAATTAAGTCGCATTTGATTTAGCCCACTTCTTAATTTCATTTCGTGAGGAATGTTATCATAGACTTCGAGTAGCTGAGTTTTCCTATTAGATCGGTTAGTGATTAGTAATTCTACATACAAATCATCACCTTTGTACAAATTATCCGCTGATAGTGTTCGCTGTACTTCGACATCACCGTGCCCTGAGATCCATGAATTGACCACAATGAAAGCAATCAAAGCCAATCCCAATATCATCATTTGATTATTGGCAATCATCATGCCAATTAGGATTAGAGCAATGCCGCCAGTGAAAGTAAATGCAGCCTTCCTTGTCCACATGATATCACCTCCTACCCCATGCTTTTACGCGTTTAACAATTGAAACGGTTTGTTCGAGTGAATATTTTCCAGGTTCAATAGCAAACTTTGCTAATGTTGGGTCGTTAATCAGTGCAACTAATTCTCTTGCTGACATAGCGTGGAATTCTTCTCTCGTTAGACCATTTTGATTACGAACCTTGGATAGGAATACCTGTCTTATTTTTTCGACTTTAGAGTAGTAAGGATAACGGTTAGCATCGCCAAAGCCGTAGTAAATTATTGAGAATACGTGGCGCCAGTTGTCTGGGTCTTTCTTTCTAATCAGTACAGCTTCAAATGATATGAAGAGTATCAAGAACAGTACTAGCATAGCCAAACCTTCTCCGGTGAAGTAAACCAAAAGGAAGTAAATGGTATTGTAAGAATCAGCAAGCACCGCATTTTGTGGATGTCTTGATTCATCAAAAATGACCATAGCGTTTTCAGAAGGCTCGAGCCCTTCATCCTCTAAACTAGTCATCATCGCTTCAGCAATTATGTCTAGCGCCCACTTCCTGTTGTCATTTGCTGGAATTAGAGTATCGGTTTCTCCGTATTCGCCATCTGCAAATCCTTCATAGTCGTAGATAGCATTAATCAGTGGAGAACCATCAGCAACGAAGAAAACACGTCCACCATCGTCTGGATTACAAGTAGATTTAGCACATGCTTCAACGCTCAGATTGAATTTACCGTACAAGTCCGGAGTTTCTTCATTTTGTTCGCTACTAACCCAGATTTCACCATCGCCATTGACATCAACACTCGCCTCATTGCTGGTTACGGCTCTTATGGCTAATTCAGGTAGTGGGTTGTTATTGTTTGGAATTAATTCTAGCGCTGTGATGTTGTTAAGTAGCACTCGGTAAGTCCCATTGTAAGAAATCTGCCCATCTTGCCAGTGATGGGAGCATACTCCGGCCTCAAATTCTGGCATTGCTTCACCGTCAACCAATGCACATGGGTGGGCACTTAGGGCCGAGGAGGTATCTGCCCAACGTTGATGGGTTGACAAAGTTTCAACATCAATTTGACTGCCATTCATACTGCAAGGAGTTTCTTGTACACACATCCAGATGTAATTGTAATTCAATTCAGTTGCATATGTTGTATCAAACAACTGATATCCACTGTACTTTACTCCAAATGCTTCTGCTATGGTTCCAGCGAACCCATAGTCTTCGAGAATAATTGCAGTTCCACCATTATCTACGAATTCAACTATCGCATCTACTTCAGATGGAGAATAACCGTCTTCGGAAGCAATTGTGATAAATCCATCTTCATCAAATTGAGGTAGTGAAAGAGTATCTCTTTCTACCCCTGCAACGATGTAAGTGGTATTTCTAGGATCCTCAATATCAGAAAGTAATAACGGACTACTCACTAACGACCTTGTTTCTATTCCCATGTCCTTGATGTCTTGCCTGAATGCTGACATATCATTCCAGTCATCATCATATGCAGATAGTTGGTTAGTATTTGAGAGGTTGACAAAATTACTCAAAATCATAATTAGTAGCACGAACATTACAGACCAAAAAGCGGTTTGTAAACCGATTCTACGGTAATTTATCTCGCGCCACTCAACCATATGCACACCAACTAGAGCGTATTTCCGACACTAGACGCACACACATCAGTTTAGAATGTTGTCTATACTTGACGCCTAAATGCTCATCGAGATTTCACTTTCTCAAGTGAATTCTGTTCGATATTCTTGAGACATCATCGATTGGTATTGTCATTCTACCATCGCGAAAATCCCAAGGCAGCAGGGAAGGGTCTAGATTTGCCTCTAGAAGAACCACTATTTGGGTAACTGAGCCTGATAATTTGTCGATTACAAAGTCGGAAAGCTCGCCTAATTTTTCATTGTGTAGATCAACGACGTCCCTGCCCATGACTTCTTTAGCAAATACCGCCATGTTAACAACTCTCGCTCTATTTCGTGATACTCATACAGTCCTTGAATGCGTCGATAATTCCTAACTCACATCGTTTCGATTCCATGGCTGAAATCTTTTGTTCGTTTGATGTTGGACATGCCGGAGGTTAATCTTGTTTCCATCTTTTGATAATAGTCAAGCATTTCAGGAGTAACTGTAGGTCTAACTCTACCAATTGCCTCTTCAAAATGGGTTTTTGTGACCTTCTTCTTGTTTGCTCTCATACAAATCAAGGCGGCTTCCCTACAGACGGCTTCAATGTCTGCACCGGTAAAACCATCTAACCCTTTCAGGATATCCTTTAATGAGAAATTAGACAATGGCATTCCCTTTGAGTGTATTTTGAAAATGGCCTCTCTCGCGCCAACATCTGGCGGCGGGACGTGCAAAACTCGCTCGAATCTACCACTGCGAAGCAGAGCAGGGTCAATCATTTCTGGTCGATTGGTAGCTGCAACAATTATGACTCCGTCAATAGATTCAACTCCATCCATACTCGCTAGCAATTGGTTAACAACCCTGTTAGAGACATCACTGCCTTCACCTGAGTTGGAATTTCTCATGTTCGCAATAGACTCAAACTCATCTAGGAAGATGATTGAAGGCGATGATTGCTTGGCTTTCTTGAATATTTCACGGACAGCACGCTCGGATTCACCGACCCATTTTGATATCATTTCAGGACCTTTGATGCTGATGAAATTTGCTTGTGCTTCGTTAGCAATGGCCTTGGCAAGCAATGTCTTTCCAGTACCGGGAGCACCAAACATAACAATTCCCCGTGGCGGTTTAATACCAAAGTGGTCAAATAATTCTGGTTTGGTTAATGGCCATTCTACAGACTCTTTCAATCTACTCTTAACGTCTTCTAATCCACCGATTTCTTCCCAGGTAACTTCTGGAACTTCGACATAAATCTCTCTAAGCGCAGAAGGTTCGATGTCTTTTATTGCATGGTGGAAATCTTCCATGCAGACTTCCATCTTCTCTAACACTTCGGGAGGTATTGTGTCTTCTTCAAGGTCGATTTCTGGAAGATATCTTCGCAACGCCTTCATTGCCGCCTCTCGGACGAGTGCAGCAAGGTCGGCTCCGACGAAGCCATATGTATTGTCTAAAATCCAAGTTATATCAAAATCCTCGGACATTGGCATTTGCCTCGTATGAACATCCATGATTTCGCTTCTTCCATCACGGTCAGGTACTCCAATCTCAATTTCTCGATCAAATCTTCCAGGCCTTCGCAATGCTGGGTCAAGTGCATCTCGACGGTTGGTTGCACCGATTACAACAACATTGTCACGTCCCTGCATACCATCCATCAGGGTCAGCATCTGAGCGACTACTCGACGTTCGACCTCACCGCTTACATCTTCTCTTTTAGGACAAATTGAGTCTATTTCATCAATGAAAATGATTGCAGGTGCATTATCACTGGCGTCATCAAATATTTCTCGTAGTTGTTTTTCAGATTCACCGTAGTATTTACTGATAATTTCCGGGCCATTGATACTCTTGAAGTGGGCATTGGTTTCAGTTGCTACAGCCTTGGCAATCATTGTCTTACCAGTACCTGGAGGGCCATGCAGCAATACTCCCTTGGGTGGGTCAATACCCAATCTTCGGAACAATTCTGGATGCTTGAGAGGAAGTTCAATCATCTCTCGAACCTTCTGTAGTTGTTGACCGATTCCTCCAACGTCCTCATAGGTAATGCCTTCTGATTGGCCGATGTCATCATCATCAATGGCTTCATCTTTGATTACGATATCTGTGTCATTAGTTACTTTCACTACACCTTTTGGAGTTGTTTGAACAACTGCGAATGGTAGTGCTTCAGCAAATAGCGTCATACCCGGAATAAATATTCTGTCCCCTTGAACAACTGGACGGTTTTGTAAACCACGGCGCGCAAATCCTTCTATTCCTGGACCAAACTTGACTTTCTGTTTGTTGGCCATTACAGGAGAGATTACCAATTTTTTACACTCTTCTGCTTCGACCTTGGAAACGGTTACTTTGTCTCTCAGGCTTACACCAGCATTTTTTCTGATAATACCATCGATTCTAATGATTGCCATTTTGTTATCTTCAGGGCGACTTCGCCAGTAAATGGCAGCAGTGGAGCGCTTTTCACCTTTGATTAGTACTATATCTCCTGGCTTCAAATCTAGGCCGGAATCGCCAGAAATTCTGGCTCTCCCGTGACCTACGTCGGATGGAATCGACTTTTCCACTGTTAGCGAGATAGTTTCATTTTGGCCGGACATCTTAATCGCTCCTTTACCCCGGATGAGTTCATAGTTTCTAAGGTAGTAGTATAAACTCGAGGTACAGACCTGTAATGGTGGAGTTTCTTAAACCCTCCATGATTAATAATCACACAGTTTCATCTATCATTTACAACCATTATATTCAATAGTCGGACTTTAGTCGGCCTAACATGGTTCATGTTTTAGAAACGGGATTGGAATTTATTGCACAAGAAAACCCTGGTGGAAAGCCCGCAGTTCGTGGCTACAATATCATCAATGGTCAACTAACTTCTGCCAGTGATGGCTCGACCTTTAAGTCGACAAATCCAGCACTTCTGGCTGATTGCTTGGGCGAATTCCCATTATCGACAAGGGATGATGTTAGAGATGCACTTCATGCTGCTAGGGCGGCTTTTCCTGCTTGGGCTGCAACACCAGCTCCCACTAGAGGACAGATCATCGGTAACATGGGCCGACTTCTAATGGAACACAAGGAAGCATTGGTTGCCCTAGAAACTCGAGAGATTGGAAAGACTTTGAAAGAATCAGGTGGTGAGATACAAGAAGCTATTGACACATGCCTGTTCTTCCAATCAGAAGGACGTAGGCTATACGGCCAAACGGTGAATTCTGAATTACCCGACAAAGAATTGTTTACTTATCGCAGACCTTTGGGGGTTTGTGGAATCATTAACGCCTGCAACTTCCCATCAGCAGTGCCATTTTGGAAGATGATTCCAGCGATTATGTGTGGTAACACATGTGTTTGGAAAAGTCCTCAAGATGCACCGCTCCTGTCTTTTGCCTTGGCACGAATTATGTACGAAGCCGGACTTCCAGACGGGGTAATTAACCTAGTCCACGGTAAAGGAAGCGGAGCAGGACAGTATCTAGTCGATGCGGTTGATGAGGGACTTGTCAACAAGATTTCTTTCACCGGCTCAACAGGCGTCGGTAAGATGATTGGTGAGGTATGTGGTCGTAATTTAGTATCATGTTCTCTTGAATTAGGTGGTAAAAATCCACTAGTTGTAATGCCTTCAGCCGATATCAACAACGCTGTAGAAGGGGCTTACTGGGGCGCATTTGGCACCGCTGGTCAACGCTGTACAAGTCTAGGAAACCTAATCCTTCACAAGGACATATACGATGAATTCATGGACAAATTCATGGCCAAAGTAAAATCAACACGTATCGGGAATTCATCTGTTCACAAAGATGTTCTTTATGGCCCAATGTTGTCAGAGAAATACGGCGTGGACTTCCTTTCTGGCATTGAAATGGCTAAGTCCAGTGGTGCTAAGCAAATCTGGGGTCAAGGAGCGATTACTGCAGATAATGCGCCAGAGAACTTTGTTGGTGATGCTAGTGAAGGTGTATTCATGTGGCCTCACGTTTTTGTCGATGTTACCGAAGATATGGAATGTTTCCATGAAGAGATTTTCGGACCAGTGGTTACAGTTGTCAAGGCAGATGATTTCGACCATGCACTACATCTTGCTAACGCAAGTCCATATGGACTTTCATCAGCGATATACACCAACGATCGTCTCGAGGCTTACCGATACAAAACAGGTATCAAAGCTGGTATGACTGGAATCAATAATTCTACTACCGGTGCTGAGGCACACCTACCGTTTGGTGGTGTCAAAGGTTCAGGAAATGGAACAAGAGAATCAGGAATATGGGTAATTGAAGCCTATTCATACTGGCATGCTGTAAATGATGAATTATCTGGAAAACTACAATTGGCACAAATGGATGTTGATGAAATCGAGATGGTTGAGGCTGATGTAGATTGGACTCAACTTGCCTAAATTGAAACTCAATTTTAGTTGGGAATCATACTATAGTTCATATATCAATAGGCATGGTTCTAACATGCAGCCAAATTGCAAAATCGGTGGTTAAATGGTATCAATATTTCAACTCGGCCAAGAAAAACCAACCGTTGCTGACCGATTGGAAACCGCTTACAACGAATGCGAAGTAATTGCAAGAAATGCGTCAAGCTCATTTTTTAGGTCATTCAGGCATCTACCTGTTCATAAACGGAGAGCAGTGAATTCTCTTTACGCATTTTGTCGTAGGGTAGACGACATTGTCGACGGAGATTGGCTACCAAATGAATCCTTATCCCACCTAGACCAACAAGCAGAAAACCGTAGTATACAACTCTCCATGGATAAGCAGTCAGAACCAGTGAATAATGATTCAAACCACCTCAAAAAACTCCGATCGTTACTTTGGTTTAGAATAAACCTAGACAAAATTGAAGCAGGTGAACAAGTCGATGAACCAATTTTTATTGCGCTTGCGGATGTTATCAAAAAGTTCCCTGTAGAACTAGACAATCTAAGAGAACTAATTTCCGGCATGGAAGACGACTTGTACAATTCCGAGTATCAAACTTTTGAAGATTTAAGACGGTATTGCTACCGTGTAGCATCGACAGTAGGACTTTGTCTCGTAGAGATATATGGTTACAATGATCCTAACGCAAGAAGGCATGCTGTGGAAATGGGAATATATCTACAGATGGTCAATGTCTTGAGAGATATACAAGAAGACCTTAGCAGAAACAGGGTCTATCTTCCGACTGAGGAACTAACTAAATTTGGAATTACAGAATCTGATTTGAAGTCAGGCAAACTTTCATCGTCAAATGGTTGGCAAGAATTCATGCGTCACTACCTAGATCACGTAATGATGCACAGGAAAAATGCAGTTGGACTTTTGTCACTACTCGATAAAGACGCACGGTATTCTCCCTCACTGATGTGTGCAGCCTATGATGCCATACTTGAAGAGGCGATGAAAAGAAATGGTGACGTATTCACAAGAAGACTAAGCATGAGTTTCTACCGTAAGCTACAATTTGCTCTAGGAATAATTAGAAAACCTAGACTCAATTTCTAATTGTTACCAGATTCCCAAGCAATCTCTTAGGGCGGGTTCCAGTTCTTCATGTTCAAATCTATAACCCGATTCTAGTAACTTTTCTGGATAAACTTTTGTGCTTTCAGTGGTCAATGCAACACCCATCTTGCCAAATAAAATCCAAATTCCAAATGGAGGAGTAGGTATGAATGCTGGGCGCCTCAAAACTTTACCTAAAATTTTGGCAAATTTCTTTTGCTGTACAGGTTTTGGAGCAGTCAGATTGTAAGCACCATGGCAATCATCTCTCATTACTAGGTGGTGAGTTGCATAAATTTGATCATCCATTGAAATCCAACTATACCATTGTTTACCACGACCAATAGGTCCTCCTCCACCAAGCTTTGCTGGCAACAACATCTTTCCAAGTGCACCACCTGTTGCATCAAGGACGATTCCTGTTCTAAGGTTAACAGTACGGATGCCAGCATCTTTAGCAGATTGGCAAGATTCTTCCCATCTCGCGCAGGTGGAAGGTAAAAATCCTTGACCAGGTTGGGAATTTTCGGTCAGTTCCTCATCCCCTCTGTCACCGTACCAACCAACAGCGCTGGAAACAATAAATGATTCAGGTTTATTTTTTAGATTTGAGATTGTTTTTGCCAAAAATGTTGTACTGCCTACTCGACTTTCCTCAATTAACTTCATACGTTTTTTTGACCATCGCTTATCGCCAATTCCAGCGCCACCAAGATGAATAACAGTGTCGAATCCTTCAATTTGCTCTGGGTTAATTGTTTCTTGAGATGGATTCCATCTAATCTCTTTTTCACCGGGTTTTGGCTCTCTTCTAACTAGACGCCAGACATCGTGTCCACCGGTGTCTAAGAAAGCAACTAACTGGCGGCCAATCAATCCGGATGAACCAGCAACGAGTATTTTCTTCCTCTTTAAGTGGCTGAATTCAGCATGCCTTTTCAAATCACGCTCGAGGCGAATTTCTCTGGCTGTGAACATCCGAGTGAGTCGTTTTTTTATCATCTTACCAGCCACAAGTTTACCCAAAAAACCCATAGGCAGTTTGTAATTTACTTTGTCATGAATCAAGACTTTGCCGTCTGAGGTAACTTCGAAATTGTGAGTATGGTGCCAAGACTTGAAAGGGCCTTTTAGCATAATATCTTCAAATGAATGTGGCGGGTTGTATCCAGTGTGTTGAGCAACCCAACTCATTTTGATAGGGCCCATGGGGAATCTGAATATTCTCTGAGAGCCTTCCTCAAGGTTGTCATCAGCACGCACCTCTTCTGCTAGTTCCCAAGGTGGCATCAGCCTTCTGAAGGCGCCTTTCCTTTCGTGCCATTGAAATGCTTCTTCAATGCTGTTTTCGACATGGGTTTTATGTTCAAAAACGATACTCATTCTATCTACTCCTAAACTGTTGAAGATATGGCTTTAGGTTCATCTTCTTCCTAGTATTTTCCGAAGACATATACCTAATTTTACCGAATATCGCCCGTTCTGGACCCCATGCTCTGTCGTGTCTACCGAGCACCCAGAAGATACCAGTGTATGAGTTCGGATCTCTGCCATCTAGAGCATATTTATCGTTTAGTTGAATCATCCAATTTGCTGCCTCTTCTGGCGTTGACGCCCACTCGAGAATTCTTTTGCCCCATAGCATTCGGAGGTAGTTGTGAATAATTCCGGTTTTTACCAGCTGATTTTGAGCAGCATTCCATATCTCATCGTGTGTCTCAGCGTTTTCAATTTGTTCAAAAGTATACAATACTCTTTCATCATCCGAGTGCTCTGCAAGGGTCTTTTTTGCCCATTCTGGAATCGATTCAAATTTGTTGTGATTCTCGTTGTGATAGGCATTATTGAAGCCAAGTTCACGCCATGTTATAATTTGGTCCAAGAAACTCTCAATTCCTTGACTCAAGCCCCACCAGCCTTCTCGAGAACCTTTCCTAGACATATCAATGTGTTCTGGAGTCCAGTTGTTTTGATTGAGAATTTGTTCTACAATTTCTATCGAGGAGATGTGGCCAAAGTGTAGCCAAGGAGATAATCCACTCACTGCAGAATTATCTACGCTGTTGCGATCTAAGTGGTACCTGTCGAGATTATTGGTCAGGAAATTTGCTAATTTTCTTTTTGCGGTAGTTCGCCCACCGTTTGCCATTCTTACTGGTTCAACAGTGTGGTCAACATCGATTGCTGACAATGCCTTGCGCCCTACTGACCCACCTTCTGAACAACGCCATAGCCACTCAAACGGAGGTAGTTTTACACTACATTCGTCGATAATTGAAGAAAACAACTCGTCGCTCATCATCAAGTTGGTATTTTTTGGGATAGGATTTCTCTTGGGCCAGGTTTCAGGACAGCGAGAAAAATTGGCGTGAATCCATCTTCTGAATCCATGAGCAGTCGTGTGTGCACTCTCCGTCCAAGACATCGGGATTACGCCATTTGAATCTGCTGTGTACATCTGTATTGGAATGGAATTGCTGGCGGCTTCTATAGCTCTTCTAGGATAGTATGTAGGAAATTCGTCACTGACAATTATTTTGGCACGCTTGGCAATCTCTTTCAGTAAACCAATCGGTCCGCTCAACGGTGTCTCTACCCATGGAATGTATCGAATTTTGTTGTCTCTAAATGTTGAGATATTTTCCACCATTCCTTGAATCATGAATGTAGCGATTCGATCGTTAGCAAACTTATGACTTGTTGAGATTTCTTCGATTACTAGAAGCGGTACATTATGCTGAATAGCTAATTCAG
>CALDPP010000114.1 GCA_937911345.1 uncultured euryarchaeote
AAACCACCGAGTGGTCCGCCTACCATGCCACCATCTGAACCGATAACCGATGAGGCACCAATTGTCGACAAACCACCTACAGGCCCACCATCGGGGCCTCCAAGCAAGCCACCTACAGGCCCACCATCAGGGCCACCAAGCGAGCCTCCAACTCAACCAGCAAATGAATCTGAAAACGAGGTTACTGAGGAAGCTCTCGAAGAAAATAATCAACAGGATGAAGTGGTTGATGATTCCACTAATGTTGGCGCAACCGAAGATGTCCCTGAAGATGGGGATGCCGATGATGTTTCATCGATAGAAGAGCAACCGGACCATGAAGAGACTGTTGATGAGGAAGAGGAAGATTCTGTTGAAGTCGCTGAAGAAGTTGTGGAATCCTCCCCAAGTGAGCAACTTACTGAACCTACCATGGATGATGAACTTGAAGTCGAAGACATAGTCGCTAAGGAGGCTGAAATTGCCCGATTATCTGCAGAGGTTGAGAGGCTAAGACATTCAATGTCGGGTGCGGCAGATATCATTGAAGAGATGGAAAACCCCCCTATGCCGCCAATGATCCAAGAAGATATCATTATTGGAGCACACATTGTTGCAGACATGGCAAGAATGGCAAGGCAACTCGATAGAGACCAATTGATACGTGCATCGATGGGTACTATCGCTATGCTTCATCCAGAGCGATTCGATGTCTTAATTTCAACCAAGCACAAGTCGCTACTACCTAGGATGAACGAAAAGGACATTTGTGCTGGGAAATTGAATTCAGAACCACCTCGTGGTGCGCCAACTGATTGGCGTGTCTTGGAGGTTTTACTCGCCTCAACAAATATCGTGACTGGTGGACCTGCTGCAGTAATACATTGCCACGGCCCTTATTCTACAGCAGTAAGTTGTGAAAAAGACCTTGTACTAATGCAGCCGATTGATGAAATCGGTAAGGAGCATATTGGTAAAGTAATCATAGTGGATCCAGATGATGAAAATCCTCGTGAATACCTCCGACAAGTTGCTGAGGCGCTAAAACAAGGCGGTATGCGCTGTGTTGTCATAAGAGGTAACGGCGCTTATGCAGTAGGTGCTGATTTGGACCAGGCCTGGGCCAATGCTGCTATGTTGGAACATAGCATGAAAATTGTCATGCTTGCCAGACAAGCCAATCTGAAGGTTTGATTATATATTCATGAAACAAACACTCTTTGACAAACAAATTTATTGGCATACAAACCAGCCGTTTCATTAATCCTGTGCCTCTAGAAATGAATTTAATGAGGCAAATTTAATCAAAAAAATACTTGAATATTTGATTCGTGAATTCTAGTTTCATAGATTTTCAAATTCTTCTTCTTGGACATTTTACCAACTAACCTCCCATAAGGAGGAAACAATGGAAAGGGCGACCATTCGACTAATTCACCATCATCAATTTGATGTGTAGTCTGGTGTAGAGGGCATCTTATACAACCGTCCTCGACTTTAGCGCCCCATGCCAGTGGCCAACGCATGTGTCTGCAAAGGGCCTCGGTAGCAAAGTAGTTGTCGTCCTGCAATCCGATAAGAATCATCTTTTTATCAACGGTTACCATCTTCTTTTTACCGGTTTTTAGTTTCTTAACCGGTAATGCGTTTCTCCATTTACCTTCACTAATTTCTGACATTGGCCATACCTCCATCTAGATTCAATACTTGGCCCGTGAAGTTATCAGGCGCACCGGTTAGTAACCAATGAATCGCAGTAGCAATCTCGCTAGGTTCGTTTATTCTGTTCATTGGTATCTTAGAGACTGCGGCTTCCCGCATAGCATCCGACTTGAGAATTGTTGCCCCGAGTCTTGTTTCTGTCAATCCGGGGGCGACTGCATTGACTCTGATTTTCCGTTGGGCATATGTTGCTGCAGCTGCTCTAACCATGGCCTCTATGCCACCTTTTGCTGCCGCAATTGCCTCATGATTTACTAATCCCAGACTCCCCGCAACGCTCGAAGTAAAGACTAACCTTCCTCCGCCAGTACGCAACATGGATTTAGAAATTAACGACAATGAGAGAAATGCACTGGTCAGGTTTGTTCGAATAACTGATTCGAAGTCTGCTAATTTCAATGCATGGGGCGGTTTTAGCAAAATAGACCCTATCAAATGCGCAGCACCAGCAATAGCTCCGTCACCAGTCTGCTTTGCAACATCGATTGCTGCAAGAACATCTGACTCTATCAAACCGTCACCAATTACTACGTTTACGCCTAATTCTTTGAGAGATGAAACTCTAGATTCATCGCGGGCTAAGACGGTTACGTTGTTACCAGTATCGAGTAACTGAGATACTAATTGTAACGCTATATCGCTACTGCCGCCGATTATCAAATAGGAATCTGCCATGTCTTGAACTGGCTAAGTTGACTTTTATATCCGTGTTTTAGCCTAATTGTTGGCATTACGATTCGCTCGACAAATCTCAACAAAATTCTCAAACATTTCCTTACCGAACTCTGAATCATTGACCTCAGGATGAAATTGCAGTCCAAATCGGTCACCTTGCTCGTTTTCCATTCCTTGGACTTGACATGATGGACTACTTGCAGTGATGAAGAATCCCTCCGGAACAATGTGTACCTCATCATTATGTGATTCCCACACGGTTTGCTTTGGAGCAGTGCCTTCGAATATCTTTCCGCCACCATTTTGTAATTCTATTTCCATTGCACCAAATTCTGGAATTGGTGATTCTCTTGCATCTCCGCCATAATAGCGAGCCATGAATTGATGGCCTGCACAAATACCCAAAATCGGAACATCGAGAGCAAGATATGCGGCACAATTTCCTAGCTCGCCAGTTAGGCCTACTCGGGCTGCACCACCAGAGAGAATAATGCCATCCAATTCTCTTAGATTTTCAACCGGTGTAGTATTCTCAATAATTTGAGTGTCTACCTTTAGATAACGTAGCATACGCCACTCTCGATGAGTCCATTGACCACCGTTATCAACAACATCAATCACTAGTGGCTTATCATCCATCTAATCGCCTCACTCTGCTTGTGTCTTTCGAGCATGCTTGAAAGATTGGACGCATAGGTATGTGTAAATTGAGCCTGTGACGAATAACATGAGCATTGATGCTGAGGCGTAGTTGATGCCGTCAGACATGACCATGAAGAATCGAGTGCCACCTAAAGCACATAGTGCACCAACTAATACCGCAACATGCATCCATAATTTCTTCTTTTCCGGTTGCATGTTCGTCAGAATCCCCGGAATCACCAGAAATACCCCCATTACCGATGGAATGTAAGAGGTGAATGAATTAGATCCTGAAAGTACTGACGCTGCTATGCCCCAAATAATCATCATTACACCATAACCAATGGTCAAATTTGCCATGCTCATGCCCATCGGCTTGAATTCTTCTGCCATGGTTAAGGGTTGAACTGAATGTCTAAAATTACTTTGAGAGATATTGATGAATGATTGGCTGTTGGATTAGAATGGTCGCCTATGGAAGTCTCAAGCATTCCGGAAGGTTGGCCAGGGAATATTTGGCTAGAAGGTAAGACCATTGTACATTTACAAAAAAGCCAAGAAAGGCCATCACACATGCCAAGAGGTCCAGCGAAAAAGACCGGAGGTGGATTCCTAAACCCGGCCATGGCACCAGCAAGAACTAGGTCTGTATTACTACTGAAAGACGCACTTGAATACAACTGGTTAGCGCCAAAGGAGAAACCAATAAGAGCATTTGATGCAATGTGTTCCACCGGAGTGAGAATCAGGAGGTGGCGCAATGAAATACCTATTGATTTACAAGACAGATTACGAATTACTGGTAATGATTTGAATGATTTTGCTATCTCTTGGGCTAAACACTCGCATAACCAAAATCTACCAGAATACACGGAAAATATTGAGATGAATTTTGATCGGTATGGGTCAATGTCCCAAAGAGAGGCAGTAAACGGTATTTTCTTTCAAAAAATGGACGCTAAGCTAGCGATGGCAGATGCATCATATCAATGGATAGATATCGACCCATTTGGCTCCCCGGTACCATTTATCGATTCAGCAATTCAAAGTCTTGCCCGAACTGGAGTACTAGAGGTAACGGCAACAGATACCGCTGCATTGACCGGTTCATCGCTAAGCTCACAGAAGCGAAGGTATGATTCTCAGGGTATTGTTGATGATTACGCTCATGATGATGCAGTAAGAGTGTTGCTTGGGCTAATTGCTAAAATTGCTGCAATGCATGACAGAGTTATCAAACCAATAATGTCGCTATTTGATGGACATCATGTTAGAGTTAGTGTTTTAGTAAAAACCTCTAAAGAAGGCGCTTCAGACTTCCAAGAAAACATTGGCTACCGACTAAGGTGTGATGATTTGCCGTACAGATTCATCAAATATCCAAATTCTGAAGAGATAAAGAGTTCAAGCGGGCCATTGTGGACTGGGCCGCTCATGGATAGAGAAATTGCAGGTAGAATTACTGAAGAGAACGCAATCAATACCTGTTTGCCAAGTAAAGATGAGTTGAATCAACTAACTACAAACGGCCTTGAGTGGGATGAAAAGGATGCTGAATATGCAACTAGAGAAATGGTAAGAAGTGTCAGACATATCTCCAATGCCGCCGATTTACTAAGCCGAGAACACCTGCTATTGAGTTTGAATGCTATGCCGAGGTTGGCAGGCACAAAGGGTCCGCCGAAGATGGAAGATCTCGTCAATGACCTCATTGAATTAGGTCACTCCGCTGCAAGATACCCAGATATGGAACCTATGTTTGCAACGGACGCAGATTTTCAAACCGTACTTAATGTGGTGAGGAAATATCATTGTTGATTAACCAAAAGACGGGTCGATGAAATCATCATTTTCGTCTGGAGCAGGTAGCATAGTCATTGACTTCTCGAATACCTCTTTTACACTATTCTCAATTTCCCGAGCATTTTCAAGCAATTCTGTCAGCGGTATTTCAAGCCCGGTTAGATCACAAACTGCTTCAATTGCTAATGCTGCAGCCCTTGCGTCAGGATACATTGGGCTTGCTTCTGCCAATAGAGCAGTAACATCGATGCCTAATCTATCTCCTTCACCCAACAAAAATCCTGTAATGCCAGCGACTATACCTTGCTGAATAGGTTCGATTCCAGCATTTCTTAAGTCTGTTCGAGCCTTTTCTGATGAGCCAACACCATAAAGTTCGCCTTGATTGAGTTGTTTTTCTGGAGCAATGATTCCGTCAATGATTATTAGTTTGTCAAATCCTCCTTTAGTGTACCACTCCAATACCGTTGATGCAAACATGATGTCTTGCTTATCTTGAAATTTTATCTCAGCGGTAAACACCCCCACTCCGGGGCCTTGATACACTCGAACCGGGTGTTTTGGAACCTCGTCTTGAATTAGTGCTACTGCTGGGAAATCAGCATTAAGTACAGTCCCTAATTGGTTTAATTTCAAGGTTCTAATTATGTGTGATGCAGCGATAACTCCAACCATCCCGGCTGTGGTGAAACCGGCGATAGCCACTCCTCCTGTCGTTGGATCAGCACCACTCTTGAGAACTAGTGCATAGCCTTTGAACTCGTGGTCTGTCATGCCTATCAATACCTGCGTCAAGGATTTCCTTTGAAAAGACTACTATCAAAATTGCTTGAAAAATCTTTGTTAGTAAAATAATTGTAAACAGTTATCAATATGTCACCCTTGGCTGAGAATGAGTAACATGTCGGGATTAAATAAAATTTCAATCCAAGTCGGCGAGTTTGAATTTGAAAGCGAGGGGTCACAGATTGAGGTCGACGAAAAATTTGCTCGCTTCAAAGAGGAAGGCTTCTGGAATATTATTTCGGAAAGGTTGGAAGAAGCCAAAGATATAGCGATAGATGTCTCAAACTCTACGTCTCAACAAAACTCCATCTCCGAAAGAGGGATGAAATTTAGAACACTGGTTGAGAATTGCAGTCTTGAGGGAAAACCAGAACAAGTGTTAGGAGCGTTACACTTTCTTAGAGACGTAGAAGGTCTAGATGATTGCCCTCCGCGAGTCATTAATGCGCTTTTTGAGCAAGCAAACATCGAACCCCCCGGAAACTTATCATTATACATCAACCGGTTAATAGAAAAGGAGTTTTTGTCTATTCCGAAAAAACATGGAGAAAAGAATAGATTTGCTGAATTAACCGAGGCTGGTCGAAAACATCTCGAAAATAAGGCAAAAAAATGAGGGCCAAATATGGTAATGTCAGGTAACCCAGACGACCCTCGCGATAATGTGGGCGAACAATCCGAAGTGCTAGATTGGTCTTATCAAAATAAGGCTGAAGCACTATTGCGTAAAGGGCGTCATTCCGGCTCAAATTTCAAACGGGCAATACTAGACCGAGCAGATTTGACCGAGGGGGATTTTTCGAACTGTAACTTTCACAGAGCATCGATGGTAGAAGCTGATTTAATGAAATCTGCGTTTGATAATGCTGATTTCAGAGGTGCTGATTTGAGGAAAGCCAGACTGAATCTATCAAATTTCAATAATTGTCAATTTGCTGGTGCGGACTTGAGAGGCATTCGGGGAAAATACGCAATTTGGCGAGGTAGCGATTGGTGGAATGCCACAATTGATGAGAGCCTGAGAAAGGCTCTGAAAAAGAAGTGGCCAAAACCTACTGATGATTAGATGATTACTCGCTTTCTTCAGTAAGCGAGAGTCCTAGTGCGTTTGATTCGTTATTTGCCTTATTGTCGAGTGCTGCTCTAGCGCGCGCATTGATGAGCGGTAAAGCAGAAAATGCGCCACACAAAAACATACATGTTCCGCACAAGTACGTGAATATCTCGTATGTTAGTAACAATGCGCCACTTAGGTTTTCATCTGACGCAACGCGAATTAGATGACTGCCATATAACCCCGTAACGAAACCTATTCCGGCTCCTAATGTCGCTATTTTCGGCCCTGAACTTAGCAACCTAAACAGATTGATTGAACCAATTGTAACCAAGGTACCTGAGATAAATAATCCAATTGATCTAATCAAATATCCATTTGAATCCCTTGCATCATCGTGAAATTGTTGATATTCTTCAGGAGTTATTGGCGTATCAGATTGGCTGTTTGGCGTTTCTAGAAGCCTCTCTACTTCACTTTCTGGTATGTCCTCTAGTCCGTGAGTTGTGTAATCGGTATAAGCCTGAAAAAGAATTAACAATCCACCGAGGAAAATTAACACTGCTATCGTTTTCGGGCCTTTACGATCTGCTTTAATTGGTATGTCCCCCCAAATATCCGACGGAACTGAAGTTGCTTCTTCATCCATAATGATAGAAAAATCAAATTTTTTGTCGCCCATGATATCTCCTCACTGTTGATGATTGATTAGACCCTTTGAGAGCCAGGGTGGTATCTCTGTCGATGCTAAACTATCCATGTTGACACAAACTGTAACTTGCTTGGATGACCACAAATGAACCTTCTCTTGATTGTAAAAATCATATTGCCAAGTACAAGATTTCTTACCGACATTAGCAATTGAGATATTTGCAGTAACAGTATCTCCATAACGTAACGGATGGATGAAGTTAGTCTCTATATTGACCACTGGGAAACCTAATCTATGTTGTTCAATAATATCCGGATAGGAAACATCACACATTAATTCCCATGCTTCTTCAAAAAACCGGTGTGCCAGGTCATATATTCTTGGATAATATGCAATGTTGGCATTATCTATCATTGGATAGTCAACTCGTCTCTCAAGAGTAACGGCCATGATTTATCCACAGGCAGTATGATGATGAATCCTTGTATCAACCAATTCCTCAACCCGTTGCGCTTATATTGGCTATTCAGGTCGCTTGCAATAAGGCCCCATAGTGTAGCTTGGATATCACACTGGTTTGCGGAACCAGTAACCCGTGTTCGAATCGCGGCGGGGCCGCCAAATGATTGCACTAAATTTTCCAGGTTTTGATTTCCCAGTCATTCTCTATTGCCATTTTCTTCATCGTTGTTCCGGGGTTAATAGCAATTGGATTGCCGGTTATTCTCATAAACCATGTATCTGCCATCGTATTACCATAGCCAAAACACTCTGCTAGATCATGATTATTTTCTCTGGCATCTTGTTCTACGATTGGAACTTTGCCTTTTCGTCGCGGAACGCTCCAACCTCTTTCTGAACCTGAAAGTGTGCCGTTTCGCACCTTTGGGCCGCAGCCATACACTGCGTCCATCCCGAGTACTTCGGCCATCGCTTCAGCCATTGGGGCGATTGTGGCTGTTACCAATACCAAGCGATGTCCTTGGCTTCGATGCCATTCAAGGCACTGTTTGGCTTCTTGCGGTATTTTATTTGCTAAATTCTCTTTGGCAATGCGTTTAGAATAACTTTCCAAAACTGACCAAGACGCTAGGGCAAAATGGCCGCGGTTTCTTGCTGCGTCATAGAATGAACGGCCGCGCATTAAGTTGCCAACTAAGCCCAATGTCCACATCACGGTACCAATTGGGATTCTCCAGGGCCGACGTTTCGCTAATTCTGCAGTTAATGTTTTTTCACTGGATGAGTCGAGTAATGTACCATCTAGGTCAAAGTACGCTGCGACTTTACCACTCATTAGCACTGCGTCAAAACAATCATACATGAGTGAAACGGCGATTTTCACATTTATTGGCCACTTTCACTGGTCTTACTTCTATCACCGTATACTCTTCTTCCGGCTCTATGGTCTTGCCACCAAGTCAATTTTTCTGCAAGGTTACGAGAGATAAAGAAACCGACTTTTCTTGGAGTCAAGCCATGATTGCGCATCGAGCGGTCGTGGGACAGGTTGGCAACTATGGATTGGGCTGAACACCCGTGATTAGCCATTACAAACCGGGTAATTTCTTGTTTTAATCGTTCGAACCTTGCTCGCTTTTGGGTTCCTGCTCCCCCATTACTATGTTTCATGAATAATTAAAACAAAGTTAACCCATATCAAAGAAATGGTGGTAATCCCAATAAAAAGTAGTTATGAAAAATCCACTGATTGTGTGGTTTTCCAATTAGCCGTAGCTAGTTTTTTGGCCTTTCCATCAGCAATGATTGGGTTTATTGTGGCTAGTTGGCCATGCATTCCATGGACTTGGAACTTTACCCGTAATTCAGCAACCCTATCTCGTTGTACCACTTCTAATTCCTCATCTGAAAGCTCTACGGATGCAAGTTGGTTACCACTTATCTTATCGGAAATTTGAAATTCATTACCTGAACACGAAAGAGTCGGTCTAAAATCCCAGTCATCAGGGTGATTCATCCATACAGAAACATCTACTGAAAGGTTATCGCGGATGTTTACTCTACTAATCTCAACAGTGTCAACCATGGTGTTCAAACCCTCCGACCAAATAGATGTAGATTATTGTTTCATAGGGCAGTTAAATTACACTGCAACCTCAGTGAGCACTGGAACCTGCAATTCGATTATTACTTCCAATGTCCAATCATTTCCTGGATCGGGATCTGGTAGCCCCTCGAACAATGGGTCAGGATCGGCCTGCTGAGCGAATATTGTCCACAGCCACTCTCCCTGACCGTTTCTGTAACCAGGCTTTTGCAGTAATTGTTGGAGAATGTCTTCAGCAAAGTCTGCTGTATATGTTCCATCTTCACCAAGTGGGTTTATTGCGAATCTATCCATCTCAGCTTTTGAGGTCTCATTGGCAGTGATATTACCGCCCTCAGTTTTTACTGACTTTCGGTAACCATCATCAGGAATTTCTAGTTGTAGAGTAAAATTGTCTTGGGGACCTAATTCCTGCTGTAATTCTAGTACTGCGGAGAAAGAAATCAATCTACCATCTAATCCAGGATTTATGATTTCTTCCCATGAAGTTCCTTGGTCTAGATAACCATCCCATGAGAGTTTCAGTTGTTGAGTTTTCCATTCCACCTCGAAGGTACGAGTAGAGATTTCTAACTCGAATGAAGTATATTGCTCGGCACCGTCGCCGTCAGAAATCATTAGGCTGCCACGCTTAGTACCTGATTTATTGGTTGGTAGAAGCACGGTTGAAGTTATTGCATCGACATCGTTTCGATTATCGCCGTCATTGTTTGAATCCTCCGACCAATCTAAGTCCCAAGAAAATAGTAAATCCTTGCCTTCGGGATCAAAACTTCCTGAGGCGTCGAGTAATGCTGATTCACCGGCCTTTACTTTGTCCGGGATTGTTAAATTTAGGACAGGAGCCCCATTGACTACGATATTTGCCGTAATTTTATCCTCGCCACCACCACTGTTTTTCACAGTTAATTTGACTGTGTAGACACCAAATTTCTCGTAGGTATGCGAGGTGAAGCCAATCACCGTCTTCGCAGTTTTACCATCACCAAAATCCCATTCAAAATCTGTTATGACACCCTCTACCGCTTCAGAATCTCTCGCATCTAAGGTTATTGTCTCGCCTTCTTGGATGTAAAGCGGATATGCCTGTAATACCGCTCTCGGATTTACTGTCGAATCAAATGCAACACAACCTGACAGCAGAACTGACATCACCATAAGAGTTGAAAGAAATACTGACTTCAGCCCCTTTCCACCCCTCATGATAGGTTGGAAAGACTTCCCCCTTCTAATAGTATGCATTATACCTTCGCGTTTTGCATCAAAAAAAGACTGTTTCAAAAAATCCGTCAGAATTTAACTTCTTCAGGTAAATCGCCAATTATTTCTGCCCCTTCAAGGTGCTCTACTATATCGTCTAGGGAATCATGAGTAATTACGTTGACCTCGTTGTGATTTGACATCGAGGACTCTTCGTCGACAAGTTGTTCCGCTTCTACATCTCCCGCATCATATTCTGAAATCAATATTGTTTCAACCTCAACTTCTGGATTCTGCTCATCATTAGTCAACTCATCAATTAATTCATCACTAATTTCCTTTGCCATTGCTAGGAATTGCGAGTTATCGTGATTTAACTCCGAGGTGTCAGTAGTTGTTTCTTCATGGCTTTCTCCCTTGTTATTGAACAGGTTTCGTAACCTGTCTTTCAGCCCCATATCGTGGGCTAAAATATCCATTGATTGAAAATTTACCTTTAGTTGCTCATCGTGATGTTCAATAGGTAGAATTAGTTGCTGTGCCTCATGGGTCATGAATTCCTTGCAGGTGAGGCTGTATTGGCTTTTGACCTTGAGACCACGGGAATTTCAACAAATAATGACCGAATCGTTCAAATTGCTTTGATAGGTTCTGATTCAGTTGGAGAGGCTGTGAATTATGAGACTTTGATCAACCCTCGACGAGCAATCCCTTCGGGCGCAAGTGAAGTGCACGGGATTTATGATAGCGATGTCAAAGGTCTTGCTGACTTCTCCAAGCATGCTGATGAAATTCACAACTTAATCGAAAACTCAGTTATTGTTGGCCATAATGTTAGAAAATTTGACATGCCGTTATTAGAAAACGAATTCAGAAGAATTGGCAGATTGCCTCCTAAGCCTAAAGCGATGATGGATACTCTTGAAATTGTTCGCAGAGTCAAGGTTGGTAGACCACATAATCTAGGGAGTTTATGCCAAAGACACGGCATTTCCTTGGACAATGCACATACTGCTGCTGCAGATGCTGCAGCATCTCTACTGTTGTTTTGGCGTCTTACTATGGACCACGCTTTGATGTTCAGAAATTCGCTTGAGGAAATTGAACGCTGGCTAATTCACGGTAAGTCAAGTACCGATGATTCGAATTTGGGCAGGGGATTGAACGATTTAGAAATGTTAGATAATTTAGGTAAAATTCGTATCGATGATGGACACTACATCATCGCATTTGGCAGACATCGCGGGAAACATTTAGCAGAAGTTGCTCAAATAGACCCCTCATACATCAATTGGCTTTTGTCGCCCTCGGGAATCGAAGATGAGGATGCTCGTAAGGCGATTCGAGAGTTCTTATCATGACTCCTGCCGCGTATACTCTACGCCATCAGGTATTGGGGACCAAGGTAACACATCGCACCAGTGTCCAACACGCCATGAGTTGCGGTTTGTCATTGCCGACCCGATGAATATCGGTCCTTGATGGCCTGTTTCAAGTAACTCTTCCAAGGCTTCTTTACCACGATTGTCAAACTTTGCGCCAGTCCTAACTCCGGTGGGTAAAACATTTCCTTCACTATCTCTAGGCTCACATAATTCTACCACGGCAGAACCGCTGGATTGATCGTAATTGTGTAGCAGAATCACTGCATCAGAGAAATCGCCCTTGTGTAATGTATTGTTTTCATGGCGCCACTTCCACCAATGTGGGCACCAAGCTTTCCAATCACAAAAACCACCACAACTCTGCTCGCCAATTGTTGGCTCAAGGGGAACTTTACCCGGTGCAGTAGCTTCCCATGCTGCGTAAGCATCTTCCAGTACATTGTCACCTTCAGCAGCCCATTTTGATGAGTCGGCAGTGTACCAACCTTCCGTTCGAATGGGCGGCCCTGCGGGATTATTGTCTCTCAAGATATCTCGATATAGGCGTAGTTGTCGATTGACATCAACCTTCAAATCATCTTTTGGTGCTTTGCCGGTCTTCAAATCAGCCACTAGCCAGCCAACCATTTTGCCACTTGAATCTACATCGGCCATCAATAAATCAAGTCTACCCATCAACTTGCCATCTTTGGTTTTCAACTCCCCCTCAACTGCAATTGCCAATGATTGTATTTTACGCCATAGTGCACCAGTGATTTTATTCTGGTCCAATCCGATTATTCCTACATGGTCGAGTAGCATCCTAATGGCGCCCTTTTGATGATTGATGGCTTCTTTCCATTTATCTTCCTTCCATTGAGGCCTTCTAGGAGTTGCATGAAAAACCTCCTTTTCCTCCTCCCAGCGTATTTTCAATAACCGTTCACCTTCGCTTGGTAACCATTCATCCTCTGAATTACCGATGTGCGAGTAATCTTCCTGCAGTAAATCCTCAACAGATGCATGGACTGCCGTACCCAAGGATGCTGCCATACCTGCTTTCCTAGGAAGCCTCTGTCGGCTTAACCAGTACATTCTCGGACAAGTCTCAAAACGGTTCCATGATGATGGAGATATCATGTGGCTTACTTCTTCGTGTTCCACACTATCTGCCATATATCGTCCTAAACGGTAACCATCATCAAACCACCGACATAACAATTGATGCGAGAGTTCATACATCGAAAGACGATAGGTGTAGGTATGGAAGGACCTAGAGTCAAGATAAATGCTGAGGTGTCGACTGAAAATGCGCTTGTTGTGGCCTGCTTTCCAAGCGTTGGCATGGTTTCAAGTGTAGTCGCACATTTCCTCATAGATCATCTTGAGTTAGAGTTCATTGGCGGTGTAATCGATCCACGTCTACCAGCACTTACATTAGTTGACAAAGGCGTGCCTTTGCCGCCAATTAGAGCCTATGCGGGTAAACCAAAATGTACTATCGAAGGATGTGACCAAGTAATTCTATTGATGAGTGAACTAGTTGTTCCAGAAGCGCTAGCTCATGATATTGTATGGGCGATGTTTGAATGGTCTAAAGAGCAGAAAATTGTTGCTGGTGTAGTTATTGACGCTTTTGCCAAACACGGCATGAAAGGTAATCTAAACGGCAACGAGCCAGTTGTTGACTATGAGGACACCGAAGGAATTGATGTGGTTGGTATTGGTGCAAATGACAAAAGCCGTAAGCGGCTAGAAGAGATGAATGTGCCATTGCTCCAACAAGGTGTCATCAAAGGAATAAATGCCTCAATTCTAGGAGAGGCTAGGCGCAGAGGTCTTGACCTAATGTCAATAATGGTTGAAGCGGACCCTCGATTTCCTGATGCACGTGCTGCAGCAACACTGATTGAAAATCTCAACAATCTGTTGCCGTCGATCAACCTACCACATCAGCCATTGATTGAAGAAGCAGAATTCTTGGAGTCGCAATTACAAGCGATGATGGACGGTGCAAACATTAGTAATGATGCCCCTCCGAGCAACTCAATGCTGTACGGTTGATTGGTTTCTAAGACCAATTACTGCTAGAACAGTAGTGGCAAGTCCAATCAGTAAAATAATTCCAGTAGCCCAAATCGGCATCAAGAAGATTGTGTCGTATGGCAAATTTAGTAAATCAACTAACGACTCGTTTCTAGTAAATTTGCCTCCAGCAGACGCGGTCAGCAACATAAATCCACTAGCGGCCAAACCTGCAGATGATTGAGTGATTGAAGATGATTTATTCGCCCATATTTGCTCCCCGATTTTTAGTCTGGCGTAAATTACCGCAATTGCAAGACCTGTGGCAATCATCGACAGAAAAATTTTGTTTACCAAAAGTGGTGATGAAATATCCGAACCTGGCGATGATGAAATTCCAGACAGGATAGCAAATGGAGTCGCTACTAGGCCAAAACCAATAGCAAAATGGCCAACGATGTCACATACTTGTGACATTTTTTCTGAGGGCAAAGCGTTGAAACTTTGTATCGCTTTGAGTAAAAAGCAAACGCCGGCCATGGCAAATGAACCAACTACTAATTCTGTAGTAATGACATGAAATGTTGCTGAAGAAATCATTGCGACCCCTCCAAATATTCATGTCCATACCATTTCCATTGTTCCATTGTCCAACCGTCTGGTAATCCGCCCTCTGGAAGAGGTGGTGCTTCTTCTGTAACTGGGGCAGATTGAGTAACAAATGCAGTTTGGTCGACTTCCTCGATACCAACTGAATCCATTTCAGTACTGAATTTGTTTTGGAGACTCAATACCAATCCTACGAAAAACAGGCTAAGTGCGAGGGCTTGTAAATAGACCATGGTTTGGTCTACCTCTAACGCTGGCTCTTGTGCAGCAATCCTGAACCATGGTGTTGTTTGGTCCGGCCCATCGCCTCTAAGCGTTGCACGCCATTCAATTATTGATGGCTGTAGTGCGGCTGGGAGTTCGAATTGCCACATCCCGTCAGCCGTGTTTGATGCATTGACAATCGCAGTTTCTCCATCGACAAGTCGCCATTCAATACTCATCTCATCTACGTCTAAAGTTGAGATTTTTATCGTTGTATTTTCTCCCAAGTCGCGAGTTATCTTTGGTGCGTAGTCTGAAGTCAATCTTGGAAGATTTTCTGGAACTACTTCGGGGGTTACAGAAAGTGCAGAACTAATGCCGAAGAAGGGAGCATTTTCTCCACCGTGGTGTATTGAGAGATAGAAATTTGTTGACTCAGTGCTAGTTGGTTTCAAAGTCCATGAAAGGACATATTCGGTGTTTAGAGAAGAAGCTTCCAACTCGACATAATTATTGTCGCCTCCATTTTGATCCGAGATAATTGTCCATCCTGCATCTTCAGGTAAGTCACTGTGACCAGTTGTGTCGGTAATCAAGAATAATCCAAGGGTGTCTGAAGAGGAAAACTGTACTCCACTTACTGTTGCTGTTACTGAAACTGGTAGGCCTACGTAAGCCGTATTGTCCAATGCCAATTCAAGTAATGCTGGTGATGATTGATTTTGTGATGAGTCTCCATGACAAGCCCCTCCACATTGCATATCGAAATCTCCGTCGCCGACCCCACCTGGGTTTGCCACGCTAAACGATGAAAAGGAAAGTAGAGTTACTACAATTATCAGTAGTGGGATACGCTTCATTTCATTTCCTCCTATCAAGTAAACTAAGTGATATTACAGCAATGCTAGCCAGTAAGAACAACAACCCCAACACAAACCCTCCGGTTTCGGAAACCTGACTATTTGATTCGATGGACAGTGATACCTCAAAATCAGTAACCGTCATAGAGCCCTCGAGTAAGGCTTGACCATCAATAACTGGGGTAATCGTGTATGATGTTGCGCCAGCAATTAGAGGCTCGTCTTCAAATGACAACCCATTGGAATCACCAACATGTTCACCGTTACGTAATACAATGAAATCTGCTTGCTCGCCTGACCATTCCCATGAAAGTAATACTCTAGAATCTTGATTGGTTGCTATTAGTCCAGTCACTCTTGGCCCTTGTGTTGTTACAATAATGTCACTGACTATGTCAGTCAATCCAAGGTCATCTTCAACGGTTAGTGTGACTGTTATTGTTCCATAACCAATTATTTCTGCAATTTTACCTGATGTAGATCCTGAATTACCTTCACTATCTTGCCACTGCCAAAGATAATTTTTCACAACTCCGTCTAAATCAAATGATTCACTCGCATCAACAGTGATAATTTCACCGCGCCATAAATTGGTTGTTTGAGTACTAAAAATCGCTTCAGGCGGAAGATTGTCTACTTCTATCAACCATGTCGATTGTTGCTCTGGTCCATCATTATCATGGTAATTGATTACTAAGGTCCAGATTTGCCCAGCGCCAAAATACTCGGCTGGAACAAAGGTGGCGTTATCTAAACTACCTTCTCTAAAGCCATTTCTTAACCAATTGATTTCTTGGTATATTGCATCGCCATCTAAATCACTGAACTGTGGTGTGATTTCTATTCCTTGTAGGCCTGTATTAGCGAATGTTATGTTTGTAGGTACTTCGTTGATACTGATTGTCGGCAGTGAGTTTTGCACGGTAAATGTCGTTTGTATCGCTGTTTCACTGTATGCTTCCCCATCATTGGCCTTGAGAGAGACCGTCCAAGTGTCGCCTTTAGACGTGTATTCGGCAGGTAATGGGTTCAAGTCATCCAATGCTGGTTGTTCAATACCGTTTTTTGACCATTCAATCGCAGGATTATTTGATGCATCCCCGTCTATATCGCTGTGCTCATAGCTTACTAACACTGAATCGTTAGTATACACTAGATTCGGTTGTATTGAAACCGATTCGACAATTGGTGCTGTATTGGCAATTAGCACTTCTCGTACCAACCAATCTGACCAATCAATTCCATCGCTAACACGAATTTTTGCCTGCCAAATCTCGCCTTTTTGTGTGGCTGTAGACAAAACCATAGTTGAGGTTTCAGGCGTCAACATATTATTTACTCGCCATTCGATTTCTGAGTCGACGATTGCGTCATTGTCTAAATCTTGAGTTGTATAAATCAATTGTATATCATTGATTGTTGTTGGTTGATTCGGGGTAATTATCGCAGAAGTAATCTCAGGTGGATTGTTTGGTTGAACTACGCCACCGATGGTCAAAATCTGTGAACTACGCGATTCTATGTCATCGCCATCGCTCACCGTAACCTCTACACGCCATTCGTCTCCTTGCCTTGTTGCAATGGATGGTATGGTCGTATCATCGTTGAACTCTGCAATCAAAACTCCATCAAGGTACCATCTAATCTCAATGGTCAACTGGTCTTGATCGTCATCATTAGCGGTATAACTCACAGTCAAATCGTCATCTTCATCTGCTGATGAAGGTGAAATTGTTGGCATTGTCAAACTCGGTGGAGTATTCTCAATGATTACTGTGTTGCTGGTTACCACATTACCATAATCGCTTCCATCACTAGGCCGAACTGTAGCATACCATTCTTGGCCCTTCATTGTTTCACTAGAAGGCACTGTAAGTCCTTGTATTGTTCCCGACGGTAGTGCTTGTGAATCTCGATACCAGGTTATTTCACTGCCGGATTCTGAATCGCCATCGGGGTCGCTGTAAGAATAACTGAGGGTAAGGGAATCTGTCGTTCTAGCATCGGTTGGAGTTAACAAAGCGTTTGATGCCGATGGTGGGTTATTTACTGGTACATTTTCCGGGATTTGGACTACATCGGTTACCCATCGATCGCCACTATTCTGCCCGTTGCCATTGGTCGTCATCCCTGCTACCTCAAAGGTAACAATACCCGAGCCTGCTGCAGGAGATGTCCATTCAAAACTCCAAGAACGATAACTGCTACCCGTAATACTATGGGTGGCACTGTTACCTTGGCCGTTAACATTTACCAGCATCAATCCAAAGCCTGTACTCAATGTTCCCTTATCAACTTCTAGTGAGAATCCGCCGCTTGAACCAGATACTCCCCCGCTGACTGAGACCGTGACTTGGTATAACTTATTGACATCATAGTTTGTTGGTAAACCAGAAATTGATACCGATGCCCCTGGCGCGGTCGTTCCAGAATGGCAACCACAACCTGATGCTTGGTTGTAGACTCCTCCTTCATATCCTTGGATTGCTGGTACAAGTAACAGCATTGATACTACAGTAACGGCAATGAAGAACCTACGCTGACTCACAAGACCACCATCAATTCACACTATTGAACATTTACTGATAAATGCGTGTACAAAGGTCGATTAGAAATCAAGGAGAGACTTTTGCGACGGTTTGGCATCTTTTGTTTCGGGTAGTTTTTCTGTTTCATTGGATTGTGTTTGGCTATTAAGTGCTTGACTGAGTGCATCCTCGTCCCATATTGTAATCCCTAACGTTTCAGCCTTGGCTAATTTTGACCCAGCATTTTCACCAGCAATTAACACGTCTAATTTAGCTGAAATAGAACCAACAACCTTGCCTCCTGCGCCTTTTACCATCAATTGAATGGCTTTGCGAGGTTGGCTAAGAGTGCCTGTGATACAAAACGTCATGCCGTCAAATTTGCCCGTTGATGTAATGACCGGTTCTTCATCGAGAATTAAGTGGTGGGATAATTCTTGAATCAATTTCCGCCTTTGCTCTAGTCCGTCTCTAACCTGGATTGCAACTTTTTCGCCAATTCCATCATGTTCACAAAGTATTCTCAGTGCTTGATTCATTTTGTATGGTTTACCAATCTCATTGGTTTCTGGGCCGTACAGTTCATCGCCTAAGGAAGCATGAGCCTGATCTACCCAATCAATCATGCCGTCAAGGGTTTTTACATGCCCGGCAAATAGTGATGCTAATTCTGGCCCAATGCCTGAAATGCCTAACGCATGAATGAACTTGCCCAGTGTCATCTGTTTGGTTCTTGATAGTTCAGATAGCACATTTTGAGCAGATTTTTTACCCATTCTCTCAAGACTGGTTAATTGAGTTTCAGTCAATTCATATAGACCGGAAATCGATGAAATCATACCTTCATCAAGTAATTGTTCTACCAATTTTTCACCGATTCCATCCATCTCTAAGGCCCGACACCAGTAAAGTATTGAGCGACTGGTTCGAGCATCACAAAGCATGTTGTAACACTTGAGGAAGGCCCCTTCGGTTACCAAATCGTAACCACATGATGGACAGATGTTAGGAATCTCAATCTCCTGTTCAATAGGGAGTTCATGAGAGAAACTTGTTCCATCTGCATGATTTCTTTCCAGCAAATCCTCTTGTTTTGCTCTACCAAG
>CALDPP010000115.1 GCA_937911345.1 uncultured euryarchaeote
GAGGCGGCCCTCCTAGCGGCCCATCACGAGGCGGTCCTCCTGGCGGCCCATCACGAGGCGGCCCACCTAAGGGGCCAAGTAGATCGCCGCCATCATCTAGACCAAGTGGTCCATCAGGAGGTCCTTCACGAGGTCCACCTAGAGGTCCTAGTCGTGGTCCACCTTCCGGCGGGCCAAAAGGCGGCCCTCCAAAGGGTCCAAAACGTGGCCCTCCAAAATGAGTAAGTGATAATTTTGGCAAATAATGTCCTGCCCGAATTCGGTGCTATAGGATTTAATGGCAAGTTAAGACCATCTCAAGTGGCCGCAGTTTCAGTTATTGAGCCACAATTAGATATTCAAGGAAAACATTTGCATATAGTCGCTCCACCAGGATCTGGAAAAACTGTCCTTGGTCTTTATGTCTGGGCGAATCTAGTTAGGAAACCAACTCTTGTACTATCACCAAATTCAGCAATTCAGGCACAGTGGGCGGCTAGAACGGATTTGTTTGATTTAGATGGTAAAGAGAAGTTCATTAGTACAGACCCCAAAAAACCAGGATTACTCACCTCTCTTACATACCAGTCAATCACTATGCCAAAGAGGGGGGGCAATGAATTAAACGAGGCAGCTATTGAACTTTGGATAGAGAATTTAATCGCTAACGAAGAGGCAATAGATGAAGAAAATGCATTAGGTTGGATAGAGGATTTAAAAATTAAGAATAGTGACTACTATGAAGATAGAATTTCGGTCTATAGAAAGAAAGTTAGAGACGAATTTTCCAAACATGGTAATGCACTGTGGACTCTGAGTGAATCGGCAAAAAATAATCTTCAAAGATTGAAAGAAATTGGTATTGGAATGATAATTCTTGATGAATGTCACCACTTACTTCACCATTGGGGAAGAGTGTTAACCGAAGTAAGAGAATATTTTGATGATCCAATTGTTCTGGGACTAACAGCAACTCCGCCAGATTTTCAACATTATCAAGAGGAAGATGCAAAAAGATATCAAGAATTTTTCGGGGAAATCGACTATGAGGTTCCAGTTCCTGCTTTGGTCAGAGATTCGAATTTGGCACCATATCAAGATTTGGCATTCTTTGTTAGGCCATCGCAAAATGAGCTGAATTATGTTGCTCAAGTCGATGATGAATTCAAAGTACTACTCGATGATTTATTCGAGGAACAAGACTACGATAATGCCGTTTTGCCGTTAGATAAATGGGTATTCAAAGCCCTTGATGAAAGAATAACACCAGGCGGGAAAAAGGAGAATTGGGATAATTTCAGTAAAAGAAATGATGCATTTGCTAATGCAGGTAGGACTTTCCTGTTGAACACAATTGGTAGTATACCAGAAGGAGTGCCTTATCCTCCAGAATATTTGCTAAATTCTTATCAGAATAAATTAGCAATATTAAGACCAGTTCTAGACCGGTATGTTAGGTATGGATTACGTAGAAGCGAGAGTGAAATAGACCATGAAAAAGCAGAGTTAGTAACTCAGCGCTTGAGAATGTTAGGTACTCAAATTACGGAGACCGGGATTCGACCTTGTGCATCCCCAGTGGGCCGAATTATGGCTTATGCATCATCAAAGACTAAGGCAATTTCGACAATATTAAGTTCAGAAATGCAAGCATTAGGAGGAGATATCCGAGCAGTAATTATTACTGATTTTGAGAAAACCTCAGCCACAACATTGGTAGAGGGCGTAATGGATGATGAGGCGGGAGGTGCAGTCGCTGCCTTTAGACAAGCAGTTCAGTGTGATAATGTAGACTTGCTTAACCCAATTCTAATGACTGGTAGTACAGTACTAGTTGACGACGACCTAGCAGCAGAATTTCTGGCAGCCGCAAATGATTGGATAAACGAGAGAAATTTAGCAATTACATTGGTTGACGAGATAAGAGGAAACTACCACGAAATCGTTGGTAAAGGAAAAGATTGGATTCCAAGATACTATTCTTTGATGATCACGGAGTTCTTCCAACTTGGAATCACAAAGTGTTTGATTGGAACAAGGGGCTTACTTGGTGAAGGATGGGATGCCTCGAGAATTAATGTTCTGATAGACTTAACAACTGTAACTACCAGTATGAGTATCAATCAACTGAGAGGTCGTTCAATTAGATTGGATAAACAGTGGCCGGAGAAGGTTGCTAACAATTGGGATGTTATCTGTTTAGCAGAGGAGTTCACCAATGGATTCTCAGATTATGAGCGCTTCAAAAAGAAGCACAAGCAATTGTATGGTGTATGTGATGATGGTGCTATTGAGAAGGGGGTGGGGCACGTTCACGCTGCATTTACTGAAGCAGAACCAGAAGGAGTCAGTGAGGGCATGTCACTTTTCAATGAAGACATGTTGAGAAGAAGCAGAAATAGGAGCCATGTTCGGGGTTTGTGGGGGATTGGTCAGCCATTCCATGCAAATCCGACTTCAGCAGTTGAAGCGAAATTAGGCGGTGGCGGTGCTGGGGGCTTTAAGTTCGGAAAGGAAAAATCACAATGGACCGACGAATCCTTAGTACAGGCTGTTTCACTCACCATCGTTAACAGTCTAATTCATTTGGGTATGATATCAAGAAATTGTCGTGCTGATGGCGGTGACCGTGGAGGTGGTTGGGTACGCTTACACCTTGAGCATGCAACACAAGAAGAAAGTGCGCTATTCGCAGCTTGCTTGGAAGAAATATTGGGGCCAATGCAAAAGCCCAGATACGTAATCTCACGTTCATCTAAATTCATTACAGATACATGGTTATCAAAAATTATGCCTGAGGTGATTGCTAAATTTTTCCGTCCGGTCAAAGAACGCTTAGTGATGTATCACACCGTGCCAAAGGTACTGGCAGCATCGGCAGAGAAAGCCGAAATCTTCCAACGCTACTGGAATGAATTTGTTAGCCCATCTGAGTTGTTTTATGCCAGAAGTAAAGAAGGTAAGATGAGAGTTGAAATTATCAAATCATCAACAATGGTGCCAAAAAATTCGTTGCACAGAAAAGAAATTTTCCTATGAGCAAGATTTGCACATTATGCTCTTGCCAGATTCACAATCTGCACAAAATCTACCACGGCATTTGAAGCAGCGGAAATCAAAAGCGGAAACAGGTTTTGAGCAACTAGGATCTGAGCAAATTTCATCAGACTTTGCTTCATTTTTTGCAACTCCTTCAGAGACATTATCCCAAAAATTAGCGTCTAGATTTTTTGACTTATTTTGGCGAGTTGAAATTACTTGTGAAACTTGGGGTGAATTTTGCACATTCAATCCTAGTGTTGACATAACAAACTGATTTTGGAAGAATGGTCTTGCAGCCTTTTCTCCGACATTGAATAAACTTGAATACGTCTTGATTGCATCTTCAACGGAAGTTACTTTTACACCGCTTCTGTGTACTTTGGCGATTATTGATTGATAGTGATAATTTCTATAATCAATAGCAGGTTGGTGGTAATTTGAACCAGACCTGTTTACTGGAACTTGGTTAACTGGTGTAACTTGCATAATCCCGTTTACTACAAGTATTTGGCCAATAAACCCACAAGCAAAAAAAGATGCTAAAACGATAAATCCTCCACCGTGAACGGGAACTATAGAAGCCATAACGACTAAACTTACAGAAATAAGACCAAGTGCGATAGCGGAAGTATAGTTTTTTTCAGCCATATTATCACGAAAATGTGGCTAGGCGCTGTCCCCGAGCGCCGTCGCCGATTGTTTCTACCGTACTTTAGTAAGATGTCACAGTCCTAAGACTCCATT
>CALDPP010000116.1 GCA_937911345.1 uncultured euryarchaeote
ACTCTTTGTCCGCAATGTGGGCAGTTGTGTCCAGATGATTTCCTACCGTGACACATACTACAAGCAGGACACCTGAATACTTTCCATGCATCTGCCATGATAATAAATCATGACGACGGTATTTGTATATGTCGTCAAAGTGAGAAGTCTGTATTGTTACCGCCACTTCGTTTGCTTCCCGGCCTAAGAGCAGGAGCAGCAGGAGCTTTTACATCCACCCGCTTTTGTTGCTTTTCCTCAGGCACTGTAAGTCCGCCTCTAATCGGACCAGTAGATTGTCTACCACCCATTGACAAGGAATTTGGCATAATCAGAGCTGCCATTGCGACACCATGATGTTCGGCACCAGCTGTAACCTCATCAACAGCAACATCGAAACTAATCACTTCAAGGTCTCTTGTCGCTAATCTTCTTTGAAGATTTCTTCTCAGCATCAAAGAAGTCTCCTCATAATCCAATTCTGTACTAATTGTTGCAACGACCGCACATTCATCACCCTCTGGAGTAACACAAGAAGCCCATGCGACACCAGCACAGGCACTTGAACCATTATAAGCATAGGATGTAGCCATGTGACATTCAACTAGAGAACCCATTGGCAATGCCCTTGGTGGAGTTGCTTCAAAATTTAGTGGCAACATAGCACCCTTTGCTTCAATTAGACGAGTATCTCCGAGACCCAATTCTACCAATCCTTGGTCATATGCATCTTCAGAATTTTCACCCCATGGTGCAACAGCGGTCATAAGCCATCCGTGACATGTCCTTGGTACTCTACCGGGCTTCATAGTGTTAGACAGAAGCAAGAGGTTCTTGAATGAAATGGTCATCCAAGTGCATGATTCGGGCATACAAGTTGTTGATTTTGTCAACTGCTCTTGTCCTAGTAATCATCGGTTTTCTGGCAGGCAATAGTGGCTCTAGTATACCGTTTTCAGGAGTTTTCTTGGCTATAATATTCATATTAATGCTAGTATTATTTTGGAATTCATTTGAGGCAAAAGTAGATTCCTCAAAAAATTTACAATCCAGTCCCGGAGTTATATCTTATGATAGCAATCAGAATGAAGTTAACATTACTGATTTAACTAACCAAAACTCAATACCAAATCCCTTGGACTCTGATATCGATATTCCACTTATGTGATTATACTAGCCTAACAGTCTCAAGGTTCTTTGGTGCGTAAGTACGACATTTGTACCTTTCACGAAGTGTGTGACCCAATTCATTGCACTTGTGATAATCTCCGTGGTGGCATATAATGTTCCTTGGTTTAGGGTGCAGTTGATCAACAAATTCTAACAATTGTCTGCGATCTGAGTGCCCGGAGAAACCATCTATAGTGACCATTTCACAACCCACTTTAACAATTTCAGTTTGACCATTAATTACCATTGGAACTTCACCAAATCCTTTTTGCAACCTTCTACCAAGAGTACCCTCAGCTTGGTAACCAACAAAGCACAACGAATTTCTTTCTTCGTGAGCCCAATTTTTGAAATATTCCATAACAGGCCCGCCATTAAGCATTCCAGAGGTTGCTAGAACGATACATGGAGAAGTATCCATGACAATACTTTCTCTTAACTCACGTCCCTTTACAGGTCTGAACCATTCGCTGGTGAATGGGTTTTCTCCATCGTCTTGGAGCAGAGAACGTTTCAAACTATTTGTGAGGTATTCTGGATGTGAGGAATGAATAGCGGTTGCTTCTTGAATCATACCATCAAGCCAAACTGGTACTGGTTTCACTGCACCTGAGCGGAATAGTTCATCAATGGCGATCATCACTTCCTGACTTCTACCTACTGCAAACACAGGACAAATTAATTTGCCACCACGTTGAATTGTCCTCATTACTATATCTTGTAACTCTTGGTTTGCTTCTTGTCTAGAGGGCTGGTAATCCCCGCTTGCACCATATGTAGATTCAATAACCAAGGTTTCTACCTTTGGGAATCTTGTATTTGCGGCATCAAATAACCACGATTTTTCGTATTTCTGATCACCACTAAACACAATATTGTGCTTACCATCAGCAACATGAAGATGTACTGCTGATGACCCTAGAATGTGACCTGCATTGGAAAAGGTCAACTTAACGTCTGGAGTGATATCTGTTGTTTCTCCCCAATCGACATCTACAACGTGCTTCATGCATGTTCGAATGTCTTCCATGTCATACGCTGGTCTTTTTCCTTCTGCACCACCTACTTTGATGTAATCTGTTTGTAACAGCAACATCAAATCTCTAGTGGGCGGAGTACAGTAAACTGGACCCCTGTAACCATATTTGAACAGCACTGGAAGCATTCCAGCGTGATCAAGGTGTGAGTGAGTGAGAACAACTGCATCCAACTTCTCTAAGGGAAGTGCTTCAGGAGCAGTAAAGTAAGGCATTGGGTCTGTATCAGAAGCGATGTTTACCCCAACATCAATCATGACTCTAGATTCGTTTGTAGTAACAAGGTGACATGCTCTACCTACTTCTCGATATGACCCCAAGGCGGTAACTCTTACCCAAGTTGAACTCGGCCTCTTAGGCCTGTGGATATTTAGGCCAAAATCCTTCAGTAGCTTTTTCCTTTCATCCGCAATACTGTTGCGATATGAACGAACATCATGCACTGACTTTGAGAAAATTGGTGGTGTTCTCTCAACCTTTGGAATCCAACCAGTTTTATTGCGGATTTCGTTAACATTCGCACCTCTTCGTCCAACGGCTTCCCCTGGGTTTTGGCACTGAATGATAACTTCACTGAAGCATCCATCGAAATAAATCTGCGAGATTTCTGCCTCTTCAGGTATTATTGATTCTATTAGAGACTTAGCTTCAAGTTCTGGTTTAACGATACTTGGGTCTGGTCTGATTTTGATTTTACGCTTAATTTTCTTAGCAATCTTACCAACTAGACCATCTCCCCCGCCGAACTTTTCGGGGACTGGGGTAACTATGGCAATATTTCCTGCCTCCAAATCAACTCTGTAGTCAATTGATTTCGGAACTATTTTGGCTATTTCGTCTTTTAATTCTTTAAATGTCAGGCGCATTTTTTCACCTCAAAATTTCCACAGTCTATCAACACGTGTGTCAAGCACAATGCAGAAAACTGCGGGAATAAAAATCAAGAAAGTAACTTGTTGATTTGGTCTTGTGTTTGAAGGACAAAGCCATCTTTCTTTGTAATAACTGCGAGATCCATGCCGTTCCCTGAGGCTGCGTCACGTTGTCCCGATGCATGGAGGGCGCGGGCTGCAAGTTTCAATGCTTCGGCTTCAGTCATGTTTGGCTTGAAACCGTCCTCAAGGACACCATACATGTACGGAGAACCTGAACCTGTGGCGCAGTATGCGTCTGGTATTGAACCTCCAGCAGAATCAATTGAGTAAACATGGCCACCATCTTCGTCGACTCCGACAATCAGTAACTGTACCCAGTGTGGTCTTCCCGAGAGTATGTTTGCGGTAAGAGTTGCCGCACCCTTAACGGTCATTGGTTGTTGTCGGCGCAGTTCAAACAACGCTACTTCTGCAGATAGTGTTCTTGACAGTGATTGTGCATGACCAACCAAACCAGCCGTGGTGAGTGCAAGTCTGTCGCCAATTTGAAAGAGTTTTTGAACAGATTTGTTGGCAATAAAATGTCCCATAGTGGCACGATGATCGGCACCAACTACTACGCCACCATTGAAAGTAATCCCTAGTGTACTAGTTCCAGTTTTAAGCACAGTTGCGTTGTTGTCCATCATCATCTATCCTCTCCCT
>CALDPP010000117.1 GCA_937911345.1 uncultured euryarchaeote
AACCATCTTGTAAAGAATCACGAGTTGCTCCCATTTGGTCTTCCCAAAGGTGAACCTATTGATGATTCAGGTTATCTTATAGATAATTCAGTTTCTTACTCTAAACTCTGTCGGACTGTTTTATCGAGTAATTCTATAGTTGGAAATGATTGTGAATTAATTGATAGTATTATCATGGAAGGTTCAACGGTTGGAGATAATTGTTCACTCATCCGTTCCGTTATTGGAGAGAATGTTATTGTTGATGATAATTGCGAATTAATTGACTGTGTAATTGGTGATGAAGTTCATGTCACGGTTGGTACAAAATTGACACACGAGCGAGTGTCAAAGTAACAACATATCGTACAGAATAAATAGGACCTGTCGGACAGCCCCCTTGTTTGAGATGTCTGATAATGGTTCTGAACCTGTAAGGTCGTACAGTCGGACTTGGTCCGAAATAGAAAATATGCTAGCCGATGCAGAGGATCGTCTTACTCAATGGAAAAATTGGTATGAACAGTGTCGGAAAAAAGGCGACTTGGATGGCATGAAAGAATCTGCTAGGAATCACAAGGCTCTCCAAGGCGTGGTTAAGACTTTGAAATGGACTCTTGGTGAAGAGGGTATAGGCACTCCACTCGAATAATTTACCATCCGCGTTGGTCGAGACGAACTTCAAGGGTTTCTAATTCATCACCTTTCATCGGGTCTCCTTCTGTCATAGCCATTGCTTCAGCGACCTTGGAGCCATCGTCATAGTGTGCTGTTGCAAGAACAATCGCTTCTGCCATTGTTTTTGGATCGTCGGACTTGAAAATTCCTGAACCAACAAATACGCCATCCATTCCCATTCGCATCATCAATGATGCATCAGCAGGAGTAGCGATTCCGCCGGCTGAAAAAGTTACAACTGGCAATCTTTGAATTTGTTTAATTTCTGATAGAATATCTACTACTTCATTGTGCATTTCATCATTAATTGGTCCAAATGGAGTCATGTCGTAAGTGCCAGGAAGTGAGGATTTGTTAGCTAAGACCTTGTATCTAGAGATTATTGAGTCAGCGGCAAGTGATAATTTGTCTTGATCGAGGTTTTGTAGTTGTTTAATCTCCTGATCGATTATTCTTGCATGAGTAACGGCAGCAACAACGTTTCCAGTACCAGCTTCTCCCTTTGTCCTAATCATAGCAGCACCTTCATAGATTCTACGAA
>CALDPP010000118.1 GCA_937911345.1 uncultured euryarchaeote
TGAATACGTAATCTAATTCATGGCCCTCATCTGACTGGGCAGAAACTGTAACTTCGCCATTGTAGATGTTATCTGTGCTGGCGGTCCATTGTTGACCTAGGAGCCTAAATTCCCAAGAGTTGCCAACAGCCCAAGGGAAATTAAACACCGGCTGTGGCTCACCATTTTCATAGACGGATAAGCCGTCCATGGTCACTCTACCGAGGAACGGATTGTGATTGATGACTGCGTGGCGTTGTGCTTCACCTTCGGAAGAAATCCCCAGCATGAACAGTCCATCATCTTCTCTGACATCAGCGACAACTAGACGAGCGCTGTCTTCGCCAAACTGCGGAGTTACGAAAGTGTATAGCCACTGGTCGCCGATTTGCCAGTCAGGCAATGCTAACTCGTCGTCGGTTGTATTGCCGATATCGCCAATGTTGGAGCCTTCATCATTAATGCAACCCGCAAGGCTGACTGTTAACATCAACAACGACAGCAGGTATGCACGCATGGTTGAGCGTAGACGGTATCTTTTGAAAGCCTAACGCTTCAAAGAGTAATCCATTTTTGAGCAAATCGGCAATAGTAAAATGTAGTAATGACTTAATGTTTAATCGATTGGTGATTGATGATGGCAACGTCACATACTAGACTTGCTAAATTCATCCACTGGTCATTTGTCGGCCTATATCTATACGGTATTGTCAAACAAGTAGATGATTTGTCTTCCCTCGAGGATTCGCAATTATTGTGGTTTGAAGTCGGATTTGCGACACTATTTCTCGTAATTGTGTTGGCTCGTTATTTCTACATGCGCCGCTTCGAAACTTTGCAGGGTGCTACAGTGCCAGTGCACATAGTCCACCGACGATTTGCTAGAGCGGTTCACATTTCGATGTATCTTTGCTTGATTATGTTACCAGTTACCGGTTTGATGATCGCTGGATTGTACAGCCAAGGATACAGGGATGCAACGCCTGATGAATCACAAACGGTCATGGATGTCGTACTAGATTTGCACGGTTTTGCTGCCGACTTCAGTTATTTCCTAATCCTTCTGCACATCTCTGCCGCAGTTTATTCTCGCATCAAAGGCG
>CALDPP010000119.1 GCA_937911345.1 uncultured euryarchaeote
AAATAAGTTAAATGGTTGAGTTATGATTTTTTGAAACGGGGAATTCATGCGTCTTATCTAAAAGCCTCCTTTGTTTGGGTAGGAATGACCCAGATTATTTTACTCGGGTCGGTGGACAAAATGAGACTAGGTGTGCCAAAAGAACCAGATAATGAAACAAGAGTTGCAATCGTCCCTTCAAGCCTGAAAAAACTGCTTAAAGCTGGATTTGAAGTATCGATTGAAAAGGGAGCCGGGATTTCTGCGAATTATCTAGATGAAGAGTACGAAAGTGCTGGTGCAAAGATTGTTTCCCGTCAAGAAGTTCTTGGTTGTGAGAACATAATCTGTATTAATTTCCCTGGGGTTGAAGGAATTGGTGAAAACACCAACTTAGCATGTGTCGCCGATCCGTTTAGAAACCCAAATTTCGTTAAGGAATGTCTTGCTGCAAACATTACTCTAATGTCAATGGACATGATTCCAAGGAGATTGTCAAGAGCACAATCTATGGATGTTAATTCAAGTCAAGATAATCTTGCTGGTTACAAAGCAGTACTGTTAGGTGCTGCGAATGTACCTAAAGGAATTCCCATGATGACTACGTCTGCTGGTACGGTAAGGCCCGCAAAGGTAGTAGTAATGGGAAGTGGGGTTGCTGGGCTTCAAGCAATCGCAACGGCAAAGAGACTTGGTGCTGTTGTTTACGCATCTGATGTTAGAAAGTCTGCTGCAGAACAAATTGAATCTGTTGGTGGAAGATTCATCGAGGTTGATGGAATGGATGACTTTGAAGATGAATCTGGTTACGCAAAACCGCTGACACCTGAATTTATTCAAAAAGTGAATGATACAGTCTGTGGCGTTGCCAAAGATGCAGACATAGTGATTACTACAGCGAGAATCTTTGGAAGGCCTGCACCTATTACTGTTCCTAGCAGCGCGGTAAGTGAATTCAAATCTGGTGCAGTAATTGTCGACATGAATGCTGATGTTGGCGGCAATTGTGAAGACACAAAAGCAGGCGATATAATAACCACAAAAAACGGCGTTATAATCGTCGGTACATCAAACCTTCCAGGCACCATTGCTAACACCGCTAGTATGCTCTATTCAAACAACCTTACAACCTTCATTACCTCCCTTGTTGATGATGGAAATGTGGTATTATCTGATGATGATGACATACTATTCGGTGCACCCGAAGATTCAGATTTTTATGTAAACGGCATGGGTGGAGTACTGATCTGCATGAATGGAGAAATGCATGAAAAACAAACAAGACTTATGGGGGCGATTGAATGACACCTGAACTATTAATTGGCAGCATAACATTGTTCGTTCTATCCATATTCCTCGGTTTTGAGTTAATCACAAAGGTTCCTGCAACACTACACACACCACTTATGAGTGGTGCGAATGCAATTTCAGGTATCAGTATAGTGGGTGCGCTAATCGGCGCAAATGTTGCTTACGAAGGCGGAGACACTGCGGTTTCTGGAATTCTGGCATTCGTTGCAGTAGTATTGGCTATGATAAACGTTGTCGGTGGCTTTGCTGTAACCAATCGAATGTTAAACATGATTGCGGGTAAAAAGAAGGGAGGTGCCTGATATGGAGATAAGAGAATGGACCTCTATTGGATATCTTATTGCTGCAGCCCTATTCATTTTTGGCTTGAAAAAACTAGGCCATCCAAGAACTGCACCTAAAGGAAATCAATTAGGCGCAATGGGAATGCTTGTAGCCGTTGTTACAACAATACTGGATATGCAATTAGCTGAAGGTGACGCAGAATGGACGTTGATACTTGCTGGACTAATAATTGGATCATTAATTGGATATTGGATGGCAGTCAAGGTTGAAATGACTGGTATGCCAGAGTTAGTTGCGTTATTCAATGGTTTTGGAGGTGCTGCGTCAGCATTAGTTGCCTTGTCTGAAACGTGGAGATATATCGAAGGGACTGCATTACCCACTGGCTTACAACTAACTGTAACTATGGTTGCTGCCGGACTGTCTGCACTAGTTGGCTGGATGACCCTCACTGGTTCGTTGCTTGCTATGCTGAAACTAAAGGGTGGAGTGGAACTCTTTGGTAAGTGGATAAAAACACCTACATGGGGTCCAAGTTGGCTAAACGGTGTCAAAATATTGCTAATTATTGCGGCATTTGGTTTGATTTACTACGGAATTGATAATCCAACTGATAAGAACGTCGTATTCGGTTTAATTGCCGTATCTTCTCTCTTGGGCATATTACTGGTACTGCCGATTGGCGGGGCAGATATGCCAGTTGTGGTTTCTTTACTAAACTCATTATCAGGCATTGCAGCTGCATTCACCGGATTTATCATCAACAACTCAGTATTGATAGTTGCTGGTTCACTAGTTGGTGCGTCAGGACTAATCTTGACTTTCATTATGTGCAAAGCAATGAACAGGACCTTGCCAGATGTATTGTTCAAAGCCTTCGGTGGTTCAGGTGAAAAAGAATCACTAACTAGAACAAAGGTAGGTTCAGACGCTGATGAAGTTGCAATGATGATAGATGGAGCACAAAAAGTAATCATTGTTCCTGGTTATGGTATGGCTGTATCACAATGTCAACATCAAGTCAAGGAATTTGCCGATTTAATTGCTGAGAAGTTTGACACAGAAGTATACTATGCAATTCATCCAGTTGCTGGCCGAATGCCAGGGCACATGAATGTACTACTGGCTGAAGCTAACGTACCTTACGAGCAATTGATAGAGATGGATGAAATTAATCCAGAATTCCCTGATTGTGATGTTGCACTAGTAATTGGTGCAAATGATACAACCAACCCTGCCGCAAGAACTGGTGAAGGTCCGCTTGCAGGAATGCCGATTATTGATGCTGATCAAGCAAGAACTGTAGTCATCATCAAGCGGTCATTATCTGTTGGTTATGCTGGAGTTGACAATGATTTGTTCTACATGGACAAAACAATGATGATGTTTGGTGACGGAAAGAAGATGATGACAGAGTTGAACAATGCCATCAAAGAAGCCTGATGAATACATTTGAAAGTAAATTTAGGTAATGTTCAAAGGTGTGCAATTTTTCGAAAAACTAGGTGAGACAGTGATGAATATGAAGCCCCGCCTAATTATCGCAATTTTGGGTTTATTATTGATTGCTCCAGTTATTGCTAATCCTAATGGCCCACCATGGCAAAATGGGTCAGACATGGTTATTGACACTGGTTGCACCTGCCACGGAGACGGGGCGCCATCGACAGAAGTCGTTGTATCAATCTCTGGAGTTCCAAGATCGTACACAATAGGTGAATCCTATGATTTTACCATCTCACTGCAACATGCGTCCAACGAAGATGGTGGATTCCTGCTGTGGGATTATAATTCTGGAACATTACAACCCGGCATCGGCTCACAAAGTGTGCCAGAAGAGTCTGGTGCTCTATCACAATCTGAGCCAGGCAACAACTGGGTAGTAACTTGGGTTGCACCTGATTCAGACATCGGTAGCGTATCATTCCAATTGGTTGGTAATGCAGTAAATGGTAATGGACAATTTGATGGAGGAGATTTATGGAATATCCTCTCATTCTCAATCAGTGCTCCAGATTCTACATACACTGATGACACAGAAGGCCTTCAATTGAGAACCATTAGCGTTGGAGACTATGACTCTCTGTTTGTAGCAGAAGAAGATCCTGCTGCAGTTGAAGCGGCAAGACAAGAGGGTATCGCTGAGGATTTCTTCAATAATGGAAATTTATTCTATTGGACTACGCTGTCGATAATCATTATTGGAGCAGTAGTGCAAGGTGAATTCTATGAACGTAAGTTTGGCGGGGGACCACCACATTTGGATATGAGTCTAGCAGTACCGCAAGGAGTTCGAAGGGGAATACTCTCCGTAATTACGATTCTAATGTTTGCATGGTCTCTCGATTCAGCACAAGCATGGGGAATTATACTTGTAACTGGAATGCTGATGTTATGGGCTATATTTGGAGTCTACAGAACAGTAGTTCAGGCTAGAGCGCCAAAGCAATATACAGATCTAGTGTGATGGTGATTATCTGAACCTACATTTGAGTACCGACTCAAATGCTCGGATATCGACTCATACCAACGAGTTATTTGCGAGAATTGGACTATTGCTGTTCATATGGATTCTAGCTTCGGCACCTTGGTTGATGAAAATCGATGACATTCTTGGTTATTTCATAGATGTACTAGATCCGTGTGTTGAGGAATGTTTGAACTTGTATCAACCTGAGAAGTGGTCCGAGTTGAGATGGATAATATCCGGGCTACTCGGATTTGTAACAATAATTCCAATAGTAAATTTGCAAATATGGAATTTTTCTAAGCCAGGATTGACGCAAAGCGAGAGGAAAATGTTACGCTTTGCTTTGATTCTAGCCCCCTTAATGTTCTTGATTTTTAGTTATATTTCGATCGTAGAAATATTGCCTATGTTCTATGACCTAGGTCATAGCGTACATACTGATTATGGATTTGTAGTGAAATATGATGCTATATCATTAGTGTATTTCGCTTCAATTGTATTATGGGCTCAAGTATTAGTTATTGTATCTGCATCGGTGATGATTTCATCAGGTATCACTGGTAATTTGGATTCAGATAATGCCAATTGGTGGCGCCTCAGGGTGTATGGCTTTGTAGCAATGGTCTCTTTATTGTCATATTATGAGAGAACAAGTAATGGATTAATCATAACTCTAGTCACACTTCTAATCATTGAAATTATCTCTCGTCCATGGACAACGAAGAAGCCAAAATATATTGTAAATTTAGAGACAAATTACGACCGCTTAGGTGAGGTAATTTCAACCCTGAAAGTATCCTGCAACTGTATTAATGAACTAGATTATGGCTCGATGCAAAATATACTAACACTATCTAATATCTGTACAGATAAAGAAAAACAAGATGACTTAATCAAAATTTTGGCAAGATATAATCCTAACCAAATGCTGATTTTTGGTTGTAATAATACTAAAGTTTATGATTCTTTGAAAGAATTATTTCCCGAAATAGTAATTGATGTTAACCAATGATTTTACCATCATAAAAACCAACATTTGATACATAGAGGAATCTTGCTAATCATCATGAAGGGCAAATGGTTAGGTTTCCCACTAATCTTTCTGCTCTTATCTGCGGCAATTTTCTCGTTTACTAACGACGATGTTGTGGAAGAATGGTTGAAGAACAATTCAATTATTGTAAAGTCTGATGAAACTGAGACTCTCCCGATACAGGAAATCGAACATTGGCCTGTATTGATTGTAGACTTTAACGGCAGAAATACCAATCAAGCAACAGTAATTAATGACGCAGAAGACATGCTTATTCCAAGTGCTGATGAATACTTTTCTCAGTTATCTGGAGGTAGTACAACAATCAATGTTGATATTCATCGTTCAATGTTTACGGCATCCGGAAATCTTGCCGCATATGGCTCAGATAACGGAGTGGAAAGGGATTCATCACCCGATGGCACACACCTTCCAATGATTCTAGCTGAAGAAGTAGTCTTAGCCAACAAACAATCGATAGATTGGGGAAAATATGATTTAAATGAAGATGGAGTGATAGATAGGTTGCTAATCCTACACACAACGATCGGTCAAGAAAGCGGAGGAAATTCCAATCGCATATGGTCACATTTTACCACATTTGAAAATCCCATTGATTTAGGTGATGGATTAACAGCGGCACACTATGCAATGGCGAGTTTGGGTTCTAAATCAGATGGTTTTGGTACTGCAATGCATGAAATGCTTCACCAAATGGGTGCTTATGACCTATATCCCTCGGATGGACAACAAACCTCGATTTGGAAAGGCGTCGGTGACTGGGATATCATGGCTAGTGGTAATTGGAATGATGATGGAAAAACACCATCGTTGCCAATGTCGTCTACATTAGAAACCATTGGCTTGAGAAATTTTGTCACCGTCGATTTTGAATGGGTCCAAGAAGCAGACCATTGTTCGGCAACAAGTATTTCCTTCACACAACAAGATAACACTAAGATTGACTATAAAATTCCAATTGGGCAGGGCGAGTATGTATGGATTGAATACCGTGGAGGAAATCCGTACGACCAACAGTTGCCCGGAACAGGAGTATTAGTATCCTATCAAGATACTACTATAGATGGATATGATGATAATGAACTAAACGTGAATAACAACAGGCCTTATCTAAAGGTTATCGAGGCTGATGGCAACAATGAATTACTCACAGGTGGTAATGAAGGTCAATCTAGTGATTTATTTGGCAACGGGTCTAAATTCGGCAGTACTGGGATAGAAATACGCAATCACGATGGGGTTCTTGTAGACTGGTATGCTGAAGTGGTCATTACTAATCAAATCGAAATAATTTTCAAATCTGATGCGTGTGAATCAGATTTTAATCTCGATTTACCCAATCACTCAGTAACAACTTTACCAAATGATCCAATTATATTGAATGCATATTCAACCACTGATTGCACTTTACAAAACGGGTTATCGTCGACAGATGGCAGACTTGTGAGCATAACTCCGAACCAAATTTCCAGTGGTATTGATTCAATCGTTTCAGTATCATTCAATTCAGCCGCTCAACATAATTCATTGACAAGGCTGGTCGGAACGATGACTTGTGGTTCTGAAGTAAGGGATCTAGATATTGAAATTCTGTCACTGTCAATTTTGCCTAAAAACAGTTCTTTTGCCGCAGTTATACCAGTATCTAGCAAAACCCAAATTAAAATTCCAGTAGATTCTGTAGGATTTGGTAGCCATAATTTTGATTTCAAAATCGATGGACCGTTATCAAGGATTGCTAACAGTGACCAAACTTTGAGGCTAACGGAGTCCGATGATTTTTTGATAATTGACATTGATCCTAACAATTTGTTATCAAACAATATGATTGTTAACGGAGTTATTGAAATTACTGATTCAAATGACAACCTTTGGGTCATTGACATAGTGTTAACTGCTGAGAGTTCCGCAGCAAAATCCCTGAACGATTACATTAGCCCGGGACAAATGGTTGGTTTAGCATGTGTTTTTGCCGCATTATGGATATTTTTGACCATGAAAGATAATCAACCTAAAAGCATAGAAGAGGTTACTGAAAAAGAATATTTCCAACCAATCAATAATGATAGTGTCAATTATGATGCTTGGGGACGGCCAATTGATGATTAAACCCTTCCGGGCAGCCATCTTTTAATGTTGAGAAATTGCCAATTTTCTGCATGATAAAAGCCACAAACCCATTTCTTGTGAACTCCTTCAGCAAGACGAACCGACAAACATAACTTTTCCCATGATTGTGGCGCATCAGAATATGGTTGCAATAACCAAGGTGCATGAGAATTTGAGACTTCATCATCGTATACTCTCCACTTACATCCGTACTTAAATCCGGGTCTCAAAATGCAGCCAGAGTCGGTTAAGTATGAAAACAAGTCATGATTATCGTCATTATCATTGTTTAGTTTAGACTTAACCCAACTTATTTCTTCCTCACGTAGGTTAATTCCGGAAAGATGTTCAATTCCAATTGATGATAATGGCCAATTAGCCGTATCCGGGAGATAGCATCCTGACTCAGTAGATTTGAGATTTTCAATTGATTTACTTATATTAGCTACCTCTTGATTTGTCAAGTCATCCCATGTCTTCTGATTACCAGATAAGTCATCATAGTTTATCCGATACATTGTGATATCCATTTCATCATCAATCACAAATATTTCTGGTATACAATTAACTGAAATTACTCCATCAACCCACATCTTTAATTCGTCCCAATCTACATTGCTGGAGGCCCAAAACCATCGTATATGTGAAATTGGTTCATTCTTGAAATGTGACTGATTCCTTGACCATTTGATAGCAAATGATTTGCTACTATCCTTGTCACTGGATGAGTTTGCTATCGGAATAACAATCTCACCACCTGACCTTGAAACATCAAAAACAACTGATTTTGCGATAAAATCTTGATCGTTAGTTATCATTTCATTAACCCAGTCATTTTCAACTGGTACGTGTCTATTCCAATGACAGAATAGCACCTCAATTGGCAGTAATGCTATACCGTTATCAACTACGATTCCTAAGCCACTTTTCTGATGTAATCTTGCACCAAGTGGATTGGGTAGAAACCATCGATTACCGGTTTTTTGAGGGTAAGGGTGTTGTTTTGTGGGAGATTGATCAGCATCAACCTGCAAACCAACAGGCCGTTTAGTTCGGGTACGAGGATTGTACTTCCGAGACTGACGGCCCATGATAACGGGTCTAGTGACTGGCATATTATACAAACGGATTACCGGCGAATCTATTTGCTTGATAGAATAACATACAGTAGGTGCGCTCATGGTAGATGGCTATCTTGGCAGGTTGACTACTGAGCATCGGATGCTAATTCATCTTTTTGACAACATATTACCAAACAACCAATGGGAGGCTCCAGTTGCATTAACACAGGCAGGAATATCTGCTGCAGTCCATGTTCAGAGAAAACATGTACCTCGTACACTAAAACGTTTGGAAAAATCCAAGGAAATAACTATTCAAAACAGACATGTTCCAGGTGCAAAACAAAGAAGGAAAGTATACTCACTTACGATAACTGGCAGAACTAGAGCAAAACTTCTTGTTGACAAAACATTGAATGTGGAAGTAAATTACCAAGGCAGACAAACCTTGATCAAAGATATCCCCAAAGGCGATAAGAGAATTCTAGAGTTGTTATCACACATCGACGATAATCTACAATATCATGAAAATCCTATAGTATCATCAATTTCCAAACCTTCAGGGATTGCATCGCTTGATGCACAATCAAGTGAAGAGTTGGTTAAACGTATGTTTGCCCGAGCATGGGAAGATGGAATTATTACGCATGATGAGCATTTATTGATATCCGAAGTTGTTGAATTCCTAGGAATGCACCCTGAAAGAGTAAAGAGAATCTCTGAAGAAGCTAGAGGTTCAATTGAATTTTCTCCGCCTGAAGATATTTACCTGGAAATGTTAAGTCAGGCACTAGTTGACAATGAGTTAGTAGAAGATGAGATTACCTTACTCGAAACCTTTAGAGGCGCATACGGAATTTCAGACGAGATTCATCAAAAATTACTGAACCTAGCGATGCAGGAACCTGTGTATTCCGACAACATAAAGACTTACAACTTAACATTAGAAACTGCGCTCAATGATGGAATAATCACTTTTGATGAGGAGGCAATGCTTGCAACACTACGAGAATCATTAGGCATTTCTGATAGACAACATGCTAACTTGCTCGCTAAATTTCGCGACAGCATAAAGTGATTAAATGATGTGCGCTATAATGAGGGAACAATATGGGTATGACTGATGTAGAAGTCGAACAACACGATAAGTTGAATTCGATAATAGAAACCCTGAACAAAGACGACACAGGTAATATTGTTCTAATTGGCGACATTATGCTGGATTGTTACATACATGGGTATGCCAATAATTTGAATTCAAGAGCACCTGTCCCGGTCCTTCGAGAGACTCACCGTGAAGAAGATGTAGGCGCTGCTGCCCACGTGGCTAGAGGACTCCAATCTATGGGTTATAATGGTAAATTATTTGGCGCAGTCGGCGATGATAAAGCTGGTTCAAAAGTAATTGACTACTTAGAAAATGAAAGTGTGGAAACATCTGGGATTGCTATAGTAGAAGGAAGAATAACCACTGTCAAAACTAGAATGCTTGCTAGTCGTGAGAGTTTAATTCAAGGTGAGCAATTATTGTTAAGATGGGATGTGGAGGAAGATGAACCGATTCCAGAAAATGCTCTTGAAGCAATTTATGATCAAGCAATAAATAACCTATCGGACGCTGATTGTGTAATCTTATCAGATTACGGCCAGGGTGTTGTAAATGACTCCGGTGTCGAAAAAATCGCAAAGCATGCCCAAAAATTGAAAATTCCAATTATCGCTGACCCAAAGTTAACTGGATTGCATAGAACACACAATGTTGATTGGATAATCTTCCAGTCGAGGGGTTTTGAGTTGATGAAGCGAAGAATCGGAGAAGGTGACGATTCAGTCGCCGCTAAATCATTATTGGAGTCATATGGATGGAAGCATCTTGTGGTATTGGCAGGTGGAAATGGAGTGACGATTTACTCGCAATCAGACAACACTGTCCATGTAGCATGCACACTGCCACAATTAAGACAAGTGATTGGACTTATTGATGCTGCTGTTGTGGCGATTGCAGTATCAATTTCTAATGGATTTAGTGTTTCTGACACTGCATTGTTGACTAATGCTGCATGTGAATGTATTCTTAGTGCAGAGGCTACTGATTCATTCTCCCTGAGCAAAGACATGCTGATTCACCGAGTTGGTGAAATAGCATGGAACCTCCAAGTATCAAAGAGATGATTACAATATGAGTTTTTGGACTCTTTCGACAAAAGCAGATATTGGTATATGTGGATTCGCGAATTCTCTCCCGAATTTATTCAATGAATTATCGTGTGGTATGATGAACTTGCTTATCGCAGAAGATATAGCGAGAAAACTGAATAAATTCCAGAGACATACAGCAGTTTGGCGTGTAGAAATTGAAACAAGCCATCAGGACTATGAATCTTTGATTCTGGTTTGGCTGGAAGAAATTTTGTATAAATTAGAAATTGACAATAGATTCTATGTTGATGGACAGTATATGATTCGTGAAAACAAACCTAAGTTGATTTGCGAAGTACAAGTTTCATATATTGACGCTAATTTAGTAGATCGTAATTTAGAAATCAAGGCTGTTACCTCTCATGAATCACTAATTAAAGAATTGAATCAAGGTGAAACATTTTTCCCGAGTGACAATACACTTCCAGAATTAGTTGGACCTGCATGGGTTGGAAATGTGATTTTTGATATTTAGTGGGAATTCCAAGGATGGACGCTCGTTCAATATGGCCAAATCCACACACTTTCTCCATCCCGCTACCCCACAGCACCCATGGCCCCGAGTAGGGCTGCTCCGTTCCCGGCCTGACCTGATTCCCCAGTTATTCAATTCCCGTTTCCTTCCGGATACGGTTCATGACACCCGGGTCATGTGGGGGCGAGACATCAACGTCCGCGTGTAGGAACCATAAAGCCGCTCTCGCCGCTCCAAGGCGTTCAGCCCACCATGAAGACGATTTGTGGTACAGGGTACGCCTAGCTCCCCACCTATCCCAGCATTCCGTTCACTGATTGGTATTTTAACGGAACGGTTTCAATTACTATTCCTCATACTTGGATGGGCAAGAGGTTTTGATAATATCTGCTTCGAATACATAAACTGAATCAATGTACTTCAGCACACCTTTTGCGTAAACTGTTCGGTTATCACCTAAACCATTTGAAACTGAAGCATCAACAAAGTCCACTAAAATCTCATAATCAGCACCGTGTAAGACAAAAGTCATTGAAGAGTTGTCGATTGTACCATCCTTCACCTCACCACGTATTGCGAAATCTTCATCAACAAAACCACTAGGGTTGGCCATAACTTCGTCAACAGTACGAGTAGGATCGGGAGATTGTAAAATTACAGCACCAAGTATCACGAGCGTTAATAATCCACCCGTTATGAGTAATCTAGTTCTACGGGTAAACATAGCAATTAACTCCTGTGGCTTAGTCCGACCGCATCTTGAATGTTTGTTAAGTTGTGTTCCTTCATTCTTTTATGAAGTCCGTTGATAATTTGTTTGCTTAAACTTGGACCTTCGAAAACAAAGCCACTGTATGCTTGAATCAAACTTGCCCCAGCAGTAATTTTTTCCCATGCATCTTGAGCATTCATTATTCCTCCGACCCCGACTATTGGAAATTCTCCGTTAGTGTATTGATATATGTGGCTGATAAACTCTGTCGACTTATCTCTCAATGGTTTACCGCTCATACCACCGGTTTCTGCAAGTTTTAGGTCCCCTTTGACCTCATCAGGTCGAGAAATAGTGGTATTTGTTGCCACAATCCCTGAACAGCCCTCATCAATTGCCACAGTAACAATTTGTTCTAATTGTTCCAAACTCATATCAGGAGCAACTTTGACAAGTATTGGTTTTTGCTTAGAGCCATGTTCAGCTGCTTGATTATTATTTATCTCCATACATTTAGATATTATTTTTCTAAGTTCTTCTTCCCCTTGTAAGTCTCTTAAATTGGGTGTATTAGGAGATGATACGTTGATAACAAATAAATCAGAGTATTTCCACAACCGTTCCAATGTTGTAGAATAGTCATTATGTGCATCATTATTCTCAGTCAATTTGGACTTTCCGAGATTTACCCAGACCGGAATATCTGGCTTGCCAAATTTGTCAAAGTGTTTGCTCAATGATTTCTGCATATTATCTGAACCTGGATTATTAAATCCCATGCGGTTGACTAGTGCTTTGTGTTTATTTGAACGGAACATACGTGGTTTTGGATTACCACTCTGCTCTAACATTGTCACTCCACCGATTTCAGTAAAAGAGAGACCTATTGATTGCCATCCATTGATAGCCTCACCTTTCTTATCCATTCCAGCAGCAAGACCAAATGGATGATTATAATCAATATCAAAGACTCTAACAGGTAGTTTCCTTTTTGGTTTGTATAATAGAGAAATAATAGATCTAGTAAGAATGTTGTTCGAAAAAATTCTTAGTGATTTTACGGTTCTTGTATGCGCATTTTCAGAGTCCTGTATGGCAATCATCGGCCGAA
>CALDPP010000120.1 GCA_937911345.1 uncultured euryarchaeote
GCACAATTACAGGTCGGCAACATTGATATCGCCGTTCACTCTACTAAAGATGTCCCAGTTACAACATCTGAACAATTTGCCACACTTGCCTATGTTGAGAGAGGGTGCACAAATGATTTACTGATTTTTCCTCCTTCTGATGAACACAGCACACTTGGCGATTTATTCAATTCATCATTAGAGTCATCAATCGATCAGGCGTTGCAAGTAATTCCGCATTCTGGTATGGTGGGTACAGTTTCCGGCCGTCGACAATCATTCATGCTTAGTAAGCGACCAGACATTATTCCAATTGCCGTTCGCGGGCAGGTCGAGACACGATTAAAACGACTGCAGGAGGGAAGAGTAAATGCAATTATTCTAGCTGAGATTGGGCTAAAGCGACTACACGATATTGGTGCATTAGCGCCTTGGATGTTGGCGATGAGTGCAATCAGAATCAGTGATGACGACTGGCCGACTGCCCCAGGCCAAGGGGCAATTTCAGTGCATTGTCGAAGCGGCGACTATCAAAGATTTTCACAACTAAGGGCCGTTCTAAATCACATCCAAACAGAAACTGATGTAACAAACGAGCGAAAAATACTGCGTGAAATAGGCGGAGGCTGTCTTTATCCGGCAGGAATAAAAGTTGATGGAAGCAAGGTTTCGGTTCAAATTTCCCCACAAAATTGGCGAGATATTTTCTGTCAAGGGTTGTCATTCGACAAGACGAAATTCATTGGAGCCTTATCTGATTATGAGCCCGAATTACCGAATCAAGAAATCACAATTCATAATGAGTCCAACAAGGGGCCAAAACTAATCTCAACTCTTAATTCAGACAGGTTAGCAAGAATTCTGCAAAATCAAGATATCAATGTCATCAACAAACCAGTAATTGAACTGTCACCTTTGCCTGAAATGTGGCCAGAGTCGTTTCTCGACGACTCAACACCTAGGTCAAAATGGCCTTATCTTGTACTTACTTCCCCGTTTGCAGCAAAATGCGCAATCGAGGTTGCTAAAACCAACTCCGATTTGAATCGAATACAGTGGCTTGCTATCGGAGAAGGCACTGCGAGGGCTTGTTTCATGCGAGGAGTTACGGTCTCTATTTGCGCAAAAGCGAGAGATTCAGAGGAATTAATCGAGTACATTGATCGCATGATTGGGCGCTCAACTGAATTAATGATACCCCGCTCCAATGTTGCTTCTGGTGAGTTAGCGGAAAACCTCCGAGAACTAGGATTTACGATTAATACGTGGGTAGGCTACGAAAATCGTTCCAAAGTAGTAGGCGATGTCAACGTTGAAGGCGATGATGTACTATTGCTATCATCTCCATCATCAGCCCGGTCATGGGTTGAAAATTCCCTACCCATACCTAAAAATATACTTTGCATGGGGAAGTCATCATTACAGGAGATTGAGTCACTGGGATATTTCGCCGGTTCAACGGTTGAAATATTACAGGGCCCAACTTCGGATTTTGTAACAAAATGGTGGAAAAAGAACAGAGGTGATTGATTGAACATAAGGCCGAGAATCAACCGTTGGACTACATCAAGACGCGACTTGATATTTTCACCGGACATCAAGTCGTCATTGGTTCAACCTCATTTTGTTGTATCTGGTGAAGGCGTAAGCGAGGCAATTCAAAGCATGCCAGGTATTTTTCGTCAATCTGTAGATGTGTTATGCCAAACAATAGCGGAAGATATGGCTCTTGGAATAAAATCACACATGCTGTTTGCCGTAGTTGACAGCCACGACAAAGACCCAACAGCATCTAAAGCCTCTAACTCAGACATGCCACTACAGGTCGCAGTTGCTAAATTGAAACAACAATTTGGTGCTGAAATAGTGATTATGACAGATGTTTGCTTATGCACGGCAACTGATCATGGGCATTGCGGTATCGTACATGACCACCAGATTGACAATGACCTTACAATTCCGGAATTATGCAAGATTGCACTCTCACATGCAGAGGCAGGAGCAGACTACGTATCAGCATCAGACATGATGGATGGTAGGGTCAAAGCAATCCGTGATACGCTTGAACAAGCAGGCCATGTTAGTACTGGAATATTGTCATATTCAGTAAAATATGCCAGTTCATTCTACGGCCCGTTCAGAGATGCAGCATCTTCATCACCTTCTTTTGGCGACCGCGGTAGTCATCAAATGGATATTCGCTCAGGTTATGATGAAGCAATATTAGAAGCCGTGACAGATGAGGCTGAAGGCGCTGACATAATTATGGTTAAACCAGCAATGACTTACCTAGATGTTGTAAGGCAAGTATCAGACTCGGTGACTAGGCCAGTAGCTGTGTACAACGTCAGCGGAGAATATTCAATGGTTATGTCATCAACATCTGACGATAATTCACGAGCAAATCTGGTTCGTGAAATATTCCATTCCTTCAAAAGGGCCGGCGCCGACATCATAGTGAGTTACCACGCTAGAGCGGCGGTCAAGGGACATTGGCTAGATTGAGGTGTTATGATGCAACGAACCAAGTCCAATTCACTTCACAGCGAAGCATTACACCATTTGGTTGGTGGAGTTAATTCTCCAGTTAGAGCATTCAAATCGGTCCATGGAAATCCGATTTATTTTGATAAAGCATCTGGCGCAATCGTAACCGATGTGGATGGCAACGAATACGTTGATTTTGTTCAGTCTTGGGGGCCATTAGTTCACGGCCACTCCCATCCAAAAATAATCGATTTAGTATATCAGAAAATGCAGAACGGGACTTCGTTTGGTGCGCCACATATCGGTGAAATAGAATTGGCTAAGCGAGTCAAGCAACGATTTACTTTCATGGACAAAGTTCGGTTTGTCTCGTCAGGTACTGAGGCAGTTATGAGCGCAGTGAGACTTGCTCGAGGTTATACTGGGAGAGATTTACTAATCAAATTTGAAGGCTGCTATCACGGCCACGTTGATTCTTTGATGGTTAATTCTGGTAGTGGCTTGGCTACGTTTGGTATTGCAAGCAGCCCCGGGATACCAAAAGATACGGTTGCAACAACTTTGGTGGCGCCACTAGATGATGAGGAAGCAGTCGAGTTTCTGTTCAAGGAACATGGCGAAGATATTGCCGCAGTTGTTATCGAGCCACTACCGGCGAACAATGGATTATTGGTTCAACGCCACGAATACCTTGCCAAATTACGTTCATTATGTGATGAGCACGGCTCACTACTAATTTTTGATGAAGTAATTAGCGGATTTAGGTTCAAGGACGGAAGTTATGGTGATATGTCAGGAGTCACTCCTGACATAACTGCGCTTGGCAAAGTCATTGGAGGCGGTCTACCAGTTGGCGCATACGGGGCAAGAAGTGAAATTATGGAGAGTCTTTCTCCACTTGGACCAGTCTACCAAGCTGGTACATTGTCGGGTAATCCACTTGCTATGGCCGCAGGAATAATGACCTTAGATTTGCTTGATGAACAAGCATATGACAGATTAGAAGAACTTGGCCAGTTACTACAAGTTAATGTTGAACCTATTTTAGAAAAGCACGGTAATCCAATGCGCCTCGTTAGACGCGGCAGTTTGTTTTGGTTTTCACCAGGCTCAGATAACCCACCACCTCGTGCCGATCAAATACCAAGTAACGCTGGAGTTTTGTATTCAGATGTTCACAAAGGGTTGTTAGAAAAAGGCTACATGTTAGCACCATCGGCTTATGAGATAGGCTTTATTGCTACAGTTCACGACGAGGAACACATACTGGGCATGGTCCACGCGCTGGATGAAGTGTTAACTGAATTGGAGGTCAAATAATGAATGGCAAGCAACGAATAGTTTCTGCGCTAAACCTTCAACCCGTAGACAGGACTCCTGTTTGGTTTATGCGCCAGGCAGGGCGCCATTTGCCGGAATATCGAAAAATCGCTGCAGAGCACAACTTTTGGGAGCGTTGTATGGATGTTGATTTATGCACAAAAATCACTTTACAGCCAATTGAAAGGTACAAGAAAATAGATGCTGCGATTATTTTCAGTGATATACTAACACCGCTGCCTAGCCTTGGCTATGATGTTGAATACGGCGGCGGTATCAGAATTAGCGACTTTAGTTTAGATGATGTTGATGATTGGACAAAGTTTTCAGCGAGAAAACACGCTCCATGGGCTGCAGATGGTCTAAAAGCAGTTGGCGAAGAAGTAGGAGATTCAATCGCTCGATTGGGTTTTGTAGGCTCTCCATGGACGATTTGCATGTACCTCTTATCTGGCGGTACTGGCGACAAAGACTTTCACAATGCACGGGCTAAAATTTACTCAAATTCTGAACAAGCTAAACACATGTTGATGCAAATGGGTGAGATTGTTGGAGATTTACTTGCCGATCAAGTAATCCATGGCGGTGCAGACGGAGTTCAATTGTTCGATACGTGGGCCGGATTATTATCTCCAGAAATCTATCGAGAGTTTGCTATGCCTGCCACTGCAAGAACGATTGAAGTATTTCGCAACAAGGTTGGCAAGGATGTTCCAGTCATACACTATGCCAAAGGCTCTGGTCACCTTCATTCAGCGATTAGAGAATTAGACCTTAACGCCATATCTTTGGATTGGCGGGATAATTTAGCAGATAACCGCCAACAATTTGGTGACAAATTCGCCTTCCAAGGAAATCTTGACCCTTCATTATTACACGGCTCTACTGAAATGGCTAAATCGGCAACAAGGCAAGTATTGGATGCGGCAGGCAGCAAACCAGGTCACATTTTCAACTTAGGCCATGGTTTTGCACCATCAGCGCGCATAGAATGTGTCGAAACAGTGCTTCGTGAAATTGTTGGTGAATAGCTATGCGTCAGAAAATGGCTGACATGGTTCATCGAATTCAAGATGAGATATGTGAGGCATTACGAGAGATAGACGGAGTAGATTATCGTCAAGACGAGTGGACTAGAGAAGAAGGCGGTGGCGGCAGAAGTCGGGTATTTTCTGGCGGTAAAGTGTTCGAAAAAGCCGGAGTAAATGTTAGTGTTGTACATGGAACTCTTAGCCCTCAAGCAGCCAAAAGCATGGGCGGTGGACATGAACTTCAAGGTGCGGATTTAGATTTCTTTGCCACTGGAGTTAGTTTAGTACTTCATCCAATCAATCCAATGGCTCCGACGGTACATGCAAATTACCGTTACTTCGAGCGCGGAGAAGGTCAAAAGCCGGGCAGTTGGTGGTTTGGCGGCGGTGCCGATTTAACACCAAGTTACCTGTTCGAGGAAGATGCAACTCATTTTCATCAAGTACACAAAGATGCTTGTGACCGCCATGAAGTGGCAGATTTTGCTAAATTCAAACAATGGTGTGACGATTATTTCCACATCAAACACCGCGGCGAGAGAAGGGGTCTTGGCGGGATATTTTTTGACGATATCAATGATGCTGATAGAGAGGACTGTTTCGCCTTCGTAACTGATTGTGCAGAGTCATTCCTTTCGTCATATTTACCGATACTAGAGAGAAGAAAAGACCTTCCATATACTATTGAACAGAAGGAATGGCAACAAATAAGACGCGGCAGGTATGTTGAGTTCAACTTAGTCTATGATCGAGGCACTACGTTTGGATTAACAACTAATGGAAGAATCGAGAGCATATTGATGTCATTACCACTTACTGCACGCTGGGAATATTGCCACGAAGTTGAACCCGGTACCGAAGAGTACCGGCTCCTAGAGGTATTACGACATCCACGCAACTGGCTAGAAAATTGAATTGAGATGTTAACATGCCGAGTTTGGAGAGCTGGATAAGGCACGGCGAAGAATTACGCCGTCCACTGATTGCCAATGCTAAACTGGGCAAATCAGAGAAAGTGGTAATCGTCGGTGGAGGGCTTTCTGGCTTATGCTGTGCTTATCGAATCGCCCAAAAACGACCAGACATATCTGTGGTAATCCATGAACGTTCAAATCGTCTGGGTGGGGTAATCAATACTTGGCAAGAAGGCGAGTGGATCTGTGATTTAGCGGTTAATGCAACACGACCCCATCCTGCTTTTTGGCGGTTAATCAAAGATATAGGATTATCAGAAAAATTCAGTCCCTCGCGCCCACAAGCGAAGTCTCGATGGGTTTTGTTGGACGGTAAACCGCACAAATTATCATGGCGAACGCTGTTTAAAATCGGTCCACTGAAACTTCGTAAGGCGATAAAAAATTCAAGAGCCGGAGGGCGAACCGTTGGCCAAGTAATTCCGCACAAACCGATTGCTGATGCACTTTGCTTAGGTATCGTCAATGATACTTCAGACAATGTTGATGCTGACTTTCTGCTCCCTTCACTTACTAGGTTTGGCGATAATCCGCCAATAAAGCGAGCAAAATTGACCAAATTAATTGCAGATTCTTATCCCCTCTTCACACCAAAAAGAGGCTCAATAGCTTCAATCGATGGTGGCATGCAATCCTTGGTCGATGCTTTAGTTACAGCACTGTCTAGTCTAGAAAACGTCGAGATGAGACTCGAACAAGAGGCGCAGTCAGCACAAGCGGTTGCGCAAGAATATGACATAGCCGTTGAATCTGTTATATGGGCAGCACCGGGGGTGCAAGAAAATTTCACTGAATCATCATTGTCAATTTTTGCTATTGGTTATCGAGAAGAACAAGTGGCTAATGTCAAAGTAGGCTACGGTACGTTAATCCCAGATAGTCAACTGCCAATCAGCGGTATATTACACGAAAGCGACCTTCATCATTCACAAAGATGCCCAGAAGGCCATCGCTTGTTTCGACTAATGGTGCCCCATAATAGATGGGATAAGGATGAACAAAAGGTAATTCAGTGTGCAGAAAAACTACTGGCGAGAGACCCGGTATTATTTGTCAAAATAGGGGAGAGAAAAATTCCCAGTTACTCACCAGGTTATATGACTAGTCTGAACCAATTAGACAAAGATTGCTCGTTCGCAGGATGGTCGATTAGTGGGGTATCAATAACTCACGTTGTCGATGAAGCGGAAAGGTTTGCTGAATTATTCTAAGCAGTAGCCATACTGTCGAATTTTTTACCGACTAACTTACTCAAACCTTCAACCCAGTCCTCATTATCATTAAGGCACTTGATTACAGTCAATTCTTCGCCACCCAATTCAATGAAGTGTTCTCTGATTCCAATGTCTAATTCTTCTAGAGTCTCTAGTCCATCTGCAAGGAATGCGGGCGCCACGATGGCTAATTTCTTCACACCTCGCTTAACCAACTCTTCCACTTTGTTCATTGTTGACGGCTCCAACCATTTTACCGGACCAATTCGACTTTGGAAACTTAGTGACCATTGATCTTCGCTAAGGCCAAGTAATCCAACCACGGTTTGGGTTGTGTTCATACAGTGGTGTCCATAGCAAAGTGCATTCGCCTCAGACTTTATCGAGCAACATTCGTCAACCTGCTGACAGTGATTCTTTGAGGTGTCAATTCGTTTTACGTGCGAGACCGGCAAGCCGTGATAAGAAAACAACAAGTGCGCGTCTTTGTCTAGCTGGGATTCTATTGAATTAGCCAGTGGAACCACATATTCTTCATCGGTTTCAAAGTGCCCCATCTCGATTATTTTCGGTTGCCATTTCATTGCTTTGAGTTGTTTGTAAGTATGCTTTAATGCAGATTCAGTAGTTGCTTGAGCATAGTGTGGAAACATTGGCAAGAGTAGTAGTTCTTCGACGCCTTTAGCTTGTAAATTTTTGAGGCCATATTCGATTGATGGGTTACCATATCTCATGGCAAATTCGAATTCAATGTCTTCAACCATGTCATTTAGCGATTTGGTTATTCGATCAGAATAAACACGCAAAGGAGACCCCTCATCCATCCAAATTTTTTGATATAGCGGAGCAATTTTTCTTGGCCTTACTCGCAAGATAATCCCTCTAACCAGTAGTTGCCGGATAATGTATGGGGCATCGATTACATCAGGGTCTAACAGAAACTCTCGCAGGTAATTGCGGACTGACTTTACTGTTGGTTCATCAGGCGTACCTACATTGATTAGTAGAACTCCTTTCTTTCCCATAACAAAATCTCCAAGCGGGTTCTATTAATGATTTGTCTAAACCCGTTGATGAAGTTTCTATGATTTTGTCTCAAGACCTTCGGCTAGTATACCTCGCCAGCCACCCCATAATGAAATCACGTTACTGTACCCCATATCTGTTAGTGACTTTGCAGCAATGGCGCTGCGAAAACCCCCTCCACAATATAGGATAATTTTCTGGTTAATGTCGAAATCTTGTTTTTCAATGTCCCGTTCAATGACCCCTTTACCAAGGTGAATAGCATCAACATGGTGACCTGCCTCGAATTCATGCTGTTCTCTGACATCGATTAATACTGCACCAGTGGAAATCAGTTCAGGTAAATCACTTGCTTCACACTCTTGAATTTCATCTCTAGCTGCATTTACGATTGCTAAGAATCGCGGGCTGTGTTTCTTCGCCATAGTTTTGCCATGGTGGGCAGACTCATGAGGGTAACCCTACACACACGTTCATGGCCGGACAGATTACTGGGGCAGAAGCAGTGCTTCAGGCTCTCAATGACGGCGTAGCAATTGACCGTGTTTTGGTCGATCGAGAAAAGGATACAGAGGAGATAAGGAGACTGTGCCAAGAACGCCAAATTCCGCTTGAGGAAGGATCGACCAACGACTTGTGGCGTATGTCAGCGGCAGGCCATGTTGACGCCCTTGCTCTCGTTGGACGCTTCCAAACTGATTCAATGGATGAATTGATGTCAAGAGGCGGCACAATTTGGTTTTTTGACGGCGTAACTTATTCGACAAATCTCGGCTTTGCTATCAGAGCAGCAGAGGTTAGTGGCGCCAATGGCGTAGTTCTCAACGTTGCAAAAACTCATGAAGAGCGACGCACAATTCGGCGCGCTAGTATGCGAGCAGACCGCTTTATACCGGTTATTTACAGTAATACCGAGGAGATTCTTCAGTGCGCTAAGAAGCACAACTTGACTATAATTTCAGCCGAAGATGTTGGCGATAGAGCACCTTGGGATGTCGATATGTCAGGCAACATATTGCTGGTTGTAGGTGCTGAACGAGAAGGCGTCAGCAAGGCCACCTTAGATGCTTCAGACTACATTGTTAGATTACCAATGGATGGATTTGTCCCATCTTACAATCTTCAAGTCGCAGTAAGCGTGCTTACTGTCGAGGCTCTCAAGCAAAGAATTGGTTAGTTTTTTTATCCATCAAAAAGACCACCAAACCTCTTTTATGCCACTATATTCGAGGATAATGCATGTTCGGGGGCGATGGTACGCAGGTACGCCCTCGCAAGTTATTGCTTGTATTTGTTGCAGCGCTATTCATTCTCCCGGGCTGTTTGGATTTTGGTGGCACAGAAGAACAATCAAGCACATCCAACGACGGGCCAATAACAATCGAAGTATGGCATACATTCGCCGCTGAAAGCAAAGAAGAGGAAACTTTCACTAATGCAGTTAGGGATTTTGAAGCCGCTAACCCAAATATTACCGTTGAGATAACTTTGGTTCCATTTGGCAATGCTGACCAGTTGTTTATGACGGCTGCTCAAGGCGGTGAAGCACCGGATTTGATGCGCTTATCTAGTGATCAATTAGGGGCAATTGGTGAAGTGAGAGTTGATGGCTTCCCATTGCTTGAAGACCTCCGTCCACATTTGACGCCACAAGATCGCGCTCAATTTGAATCCAGAGCTCTTGAATCAATGCGTTATGGAGATGAATTGTACGGCATACCAGCAAGCCAGGATTGTCTATCATTGATTTTCAACAAAGCATTATTTGATGCAGAAGGACTTGATTATCCCGATGAAGATTGGACTGAACAAGACCTGTTAGCAGCAGCACAGCAATTGACTAGGCAAGACGTCCAAGGGCTTGCTCTACCAATCAAAACTGCTTACTGGTGGTTCCCAATTCAGGAGGGTTTTGGGGGCTCTTTATTCGATGAAAATGGCAATCCCACACTGGACTCTAATGGTTCAAGCGAATCGATGAGATGGATGCTAGATTTAGAATTAGAGCATGAAGTAGTCGCAACAGGTACTCAAATTGAGGGCATGAAAAATCAATTCATTACCTCAAAGGCGGCAATGATTGTTGATGGCCCATGGAACTGGGCTACTTACGAAGATAGCAGATTAAACATAGGCCAAACATTACTGCCAACTGTCGCAGACACCGGTGAGAGAATGTCACCACTTGTTACCTACAAAGGTTGGACTGTTAGTAAGCAAAGTGCTCACAAGGTTGCCGCAACAGAACTTGCTTTGTGGCTATCATCTGCCTCAGTTCAGAAAGAGTTCGCCCTAGAAACATATACAATGCCAACGCATACAAGTCTCGAAACTGACCAAGAGATACTTGGAGACGAGGTTATTGCGGGATTCCTTGAACAAACCAAAGTTGCCACACCTGCGCCAACCACTCGGGCAATGTCACTAGTTTACGGTCCACTTTCTACGGCGTTTGAACAAGCATATACTGAGACAGCAACAACCTCTGACGCACTATCAGATGCAAACGACGAGTTAGTTTCACTAATCGATAATCTCCAACGAGCAGATCCTGTAAAGCCAAATGTCGGTTATCGAACGATTCAGGTCAACATCACCACCGATGGCTCAACCAATTATTCGATTTATTTCGACGATGAGTTACATACTGAAATTAGCCTCGATAACGGCCAAGGCCATCCTTCAATGGGCTATGATAATTGTACTGCCGACGGCGTAGAAATGAATCAGTTAGGTCAAGTTAGGTTGCTACCAATCGACGCCCAAGAAATAGAATGCAGCCTTACAGGCATGGTACCAAACCAGCTACATATCATCGAAGTTTACGCCGACTCAGAACCGTTGCTTGTTACCGAGGGCTTGACCGGAGTTAGCGATGAACGGCCAGATTCAGGCGACACTTCTCCAGTAATGTTCGCTATCGGAGCAATTGTAATTTCACTCATCGCTTTGCTAAGCTATGCTAGGTATCGCGATGCACAACTCGGCAGAACCAATTCAAGACTTGCCCATTTCTATATTGCTCCAGCCATGCTTGCTCTTGCAGTATTGACATTTTATCCCGTAATGTATGGATTTTGGCTATCATTCACTGATGCTGACCAAACCCATCTGGGTGAACAGGCCTTCATCGGATTGGCTAATTTCTGGGATGTAATCACTGCTTCAGGTTTTATCCGAGTAACGATATTTACTCTAGTTTGGACCTTAGTTAACGTAAGTGCGCACATTGGTATTGGCTTATTTCTGGCCCTAATTTTACAGCGGGCGAACCTCAAAGGGAAAACCGCTTA
>CALDPP010000121.1 GCA_937911345.1 uncultured euryarchaeote
AAGCCCCGCCTCCAATGATTGATTTAGGCGATGAACGATTTGATTAATTATTAATCGCTTCAAAGATACGTCTTGCTAATGCTGGCCCAATACCAGGCACTGTTCTAATGTCTTTTTCACTAGCATGTAAGATTTCTTTACGGCCACCGAAATGTCGAATTAGTGTTTGGAATTTCTTTGCGCCTAATCCAACGACATTCTCCAACGGGTCGGAGAATTTGTGTTTGTTTCGTCGTTGGCGGTGGAATGAGTTGACGAACCTATGCGCTTCATCTCGTGCATGTATTAACACTCTGCCACGTCTATCCAATACCAATGGTTCCTTGTTCATTCGATGAATTGTTTCTTCTCGCTTTGCTAAGGCTGCAACAGCAAACTTACCGGAAAATTTAGACTCATCGATCATTTTCATTATCATTTCTAGGTGGGTTTTGCCACCATCAAGCAGTAATAAATCAGGCCATTCTGTTTGCCGCTTCATCCACCTTTCAACAACTTCTCGCATCATACGCAGGTCATCTAATTGTTCACCTTTGACGGTGTATTTACGGTATTCCTCTTTGTTGGGCCTACCGTCTTTGAAACATACGCTGGCACCTACTCTCTGATCGCCTTGTATTTGTGCCATGTCAAAGCAAACGATGTGATTCAATTGAGTCATTTCTAGTAACTTTGCACCATCATCAGCAGCCCGTTTTTCTAACGAGCCACTGGCTTTGTTGACAAATCTAATGAGTTGAATTTCAGCATTTTGAGCCGCTAATTTTTGCAAGGTTACAAAATCTCCACGCGAAGGATTCCTTACTTCTACGGCTGAATCTCGACGGGTTTGAAGCCATTCCTCAACACCATCGAATAAGGGTGTAGGAGTAATCAATAATTTAGGTGGGCAACGGTTTGCATAATGATCAGCAACAAACATAGAAACTGTTTCACCAATATCGCCTCGGTGAATCATCTGCCACGATTCTTGTCCTTTTACAATACCATCATCAGCATGCAAAACCACAATTGCTGCTAAATCTCCCTCACTGGCAAATCCAATCGCATCACAATTCCGGTATACCTTGCTAGAGACAATATGTTGGCTGGTAGTAGTTCGAATGGCCTTAATCAAATCCCTTTTTCTTGCCGCCTTTTCATACTCTAATTCGCTTGAGTGCGAATCCATTTGGACAGTCAGTTCTTCGATTAGTTTAGTCGCATTGCCGTTTAATATCTGTCTTACTGCACCGATTCTTTGTCGATAGTCTTCATCAGAACCGCTATCAATATAGCCAAATGGGATGTTGTTTTTGTCATCACGAAGGCCAAATTCACGTCTAAGTAATTTCATCACTTGCTTTGCGGCGCCAGCGTTTGGAAAAGGCCCCCAAATCTCAGCGCTTTTTGGCGGTCTTCTTGTGTATAGTATTCTTGGTAACTTATCAGCACTAATTGCTAGGTATGGAAACGATTTATCGTCCTTAAGCATTGAATTATATCTTGGCTTATGTTCTCTAATTAACTGTCTTTCAAGTATCAATGCTTCATGAGGCGAGGCTGTCACAATACATTCAATATCATCACTTCGTTGAACTAATTCAGGAATCATTGCACGATCAGGGTTGCTAGAAAAATAGGATCTTATTCGTTCATTTAGCTTAGTTGCTTTGCCAACATACATAACCCTGCCTTGTTTAGTTTTGAATAAATAAACGCCCGGCTTTTTCGGTAAATCCACCGATTCTAACCTGACGGGCATGTTTTGGCCTCAAGGTCAGTACTCAAAAGGGCAACCATCAATCGTAAATGAACACAAAGCAATCTAATTGATAACTATCATTACCTCGGGAGACTGGGAAAGATGGTATCGAAAGCCCAACTTAGGATTCTTACTTGGCTGAGTAAACATCCTGATAATGTGAAAAATTCTTGGGATGTAAGCCGAGAATTGTCTTTGCCAGGTATTGCAGAAGGCCTTGGAGTGGTTCGTTCTGCTCTCAATGTTCCACTTACTAAATTGGAACAAGAGGATTTCATCTCCAAGCGTATGGCTCATGTTATTGGCGGTGGTAATAGGCGCAGACAGGTTTACCACATAACTAGCAATGGTAGATTATTGGTCGAAGAAAGCGATATCGAACTAGCGAAACATGATAATTCGAGTAGAATCATCGGGAGCGCACCGAATATTTCGGAGATATTTGGTCGTGAGGATGAACGGGCTAAGTGCCAAGAAATTTTGCAAAAAGATTCAGTTATCATCACTGGAATGCCAGGGATTGGCAAGTCGGCATTTACTGTCAGTTTAGGCTTAGAGTTGGCAAATAAAGAGAAAGTTAGATGGGCAACAGCAGATAAATTCTCAGATTACTATTCTATTGCATCTTCATGGTACCCAAATGAAGTTATCCCTAAAGACATGGAAGCAATTTTTCACAAGATAGAGGCAACAAATGATTTGTTGATTATTGATGATTTGAATTTAATCAGCGTTAGACATATCGAAACATTGCAGGAATTGGTCTCCAAGTTAACGAAAAACGCGAAGATTAGAATGATATTAATCTCAAGAGAAAAATCCGACTTATTCCCACATTTTGAAAATTTCAGATTAGATGCATTAGATTTGAAATCATGCTGTAATATGCTTGGTGAAGATTTGTCTCTAGAACATCGTGAAAAAGTTGCGACTAGTCTAGGACATCATCCATTAGCACTGAAGTTATATCAAAACGAGCACAAAATACCAGAATCATCATCGGATGTGATTGATTATGTTGAGAATGTAGTATTGACGGGATTATCCGATGAACAAAAGCAAACAATTTCTCATTTGGCGCTAGAACCTAAGATGATGCTAGCCGAGGATTCTATTGCTGCCAGTGATATAGATATTTTAGATGAGCAAAATTTAGTTCGATGGAATAAATCTAATCTGTTCGAGTTGCAACATCTCATTCGTAATGTGACAAGAAATAATTTCTCAAATGATGAGAGAGCCAGCGCTCATACATTATTGGCTAGGCACTGGAAATCACAACATTCGAGTGGAGGCAAAGAGAATTATTTGTATCATCTATCTAGGTCTAACTTAACAGAATTTATTGCCCAATTGTCTGTTGAAATTAATTCAATAGATGATTTAGATTCAGCAGCCCTGGCGACAATCGTTGCCGAATCGCTAGAGCAAAATGAAGGCAATAGTGATTTGAAATATCTAGAATCAAAAATTGCCGCAGCTAGATTTGAACCTATGATTATCCGCCGTAACCTTCCAGAACTTACTGGCAATGAACTACTGGAAATGGAATTTGAATTAGCTTATATTGAGGGAAGAAATGTAGATTACGAAGCGAAATTAAAAGAATTATTGATTCAAAAATCACCACTAGACAGGGCGCGATTACTTGTTTCACTAGCCAGCCAAATTCTAGACGATAGGCTACCCTCTTCTCCAATAAAGCAACATTCCAGAGATAAAGTTGAACATTACCTAAAACAAATTGATGTAAAACAACTCAATAATGGCCGTCAATCAATTATTGTTGCCATGTCAATGATCAAACATTCCATTGCGATGGCAGATTTTGATTTTGCGAGAGGAGATGACATTATACAATCAATGATTGGTATTGGTTCAATAGATGATTCTATTATTGTAAACCTACGGACAAAAGAAGCAATTACAAAGTACATGTCTGGAGTCAAACCGTTGAATGAAGTTAGTGATTTTGTTGACGCTAATTGTCACTTAATGGATAATAAATTGATGTCAGAATCGTTAAACCTGAAATTTATTGAGGTACTGATTGAGCATGATTTAGATGCGGCAAAAATTAGGTTCAGTCAATTAACAAAACCTCAGTCATTCTCTCGTACAAATACTTCAATACGCTACTCTGCTAGGTGGTGGTTACTACACTCGAAACTATTCCCAGCCAACCGTAAATCGTCATTGAGAGAATCTCTTGTCAAATTTAGAGAAGCGGGTTGTTTTGAGGTTAGTGCAGATTTAGAACGACTGTTTCATTCTCAATTCTAGATTTCTGCCCCAATCAGGGTTTTTGTATCGACAATTCCTGCCATCGGCCTTATTTCTTCGACAATACAACGAGTAAGGTCATATTCATCGTCTGCCTGAACCCTTGCTATCAAGTCATATTCACCGAATAACATCCATCCTGCAGTGACTAAGTCAATTTCTTCTAATCTACCACGGACAAATTTTTCCTGTCCCGGTTCTGTAGTAATTAACACGAATCCTATTGCCATCATATCACCTAGTATTCCACAGCAATCATCGTCTGTGTGTCCTTAACGCCGTCAATTTGTCTGAAATCACTCATCAACATTCCCGAGAGTTTTCCCGAATCCTCCGAGCTAACTCTAACAAGTAAATCGTACTCACCATACAATGCATGAACTTCTACAACAGAATCATGATTACTCAGGGTTTGGTATACCTCACGTTCTCTCGCTGGTAGTGTCTTGAACAGGACAAACGCCTCAGGCATGAACCGTTCCAAGAGCATTAGTTTCTTATTGCTTGCTGTCAAGATGTTAGAAACACAGTCTGCCCAATGAGACGAACTATTCAAAAGCATAATCCCTCAACATGTGTTTATGGATGGGAGGGCTAAGTCGTTGTTTCCTTTCATTTTGATGTTATTCATCATGCTAACAATGCCTTTGGCTACATTTCCGGTGAATCATGATGTCGATTTGAGCTCAGATAACATTTCCACTACAACTGCAAAGTCTCAAACCACATGGAGCGGTGTAGTTGAACTAACTGAATCATATTCAATAGCTGTAACCGATGAGTTAATCATCGCACCATGTACATTAGTGAAAGTACCAAATTCTGCTCGTATTTTTGTTGATGGGCGTCTGTCAATCGAAGGTGATTCTACCTGTCCAGTTGTCATTGATCAGGCAGGCACAGGGCTTCATTATGGTATTCAGTTCAATCAATCATCATATGGTAGGGGCTCAATAATCAATAACTTATCAATTGATAATTCAATGTACGGAGTGACAGTTTATGGCTCAAATCCAGTATTAAATAATGTCACGATAAACAATCCATCAAGAGTGGGTATCGATTTATTTTCTAATGCGAATCCGACTATTAGTGACTTAATGGTAGATCAATCCGGCAGAGGTTTCACTTACAGTGACTGGCGCTACGGAATAGGTCTGTCTGTGGGGGCGGGATCTTCACCAATTGTTGAGCGTGCGGTATTAACTGACATGCGAATAAGAGGACTCAATATCTGGGGTGACTCAGGTGGAATATATCGTCAAATCACAATTGATAACATTACGGCTGAGGGCGCATCGGCAATATCTGCAGGAGTGTGGGTAGAGGATAGCCGCCCATTAATTACCAATGTATCAGTTGACAAATCGGACTATGGAATTTTAATTCGTCATATCGATGATGGAGGCAATACTAGAGCCGTCGTAAGAGATTGTTTAGTCACCAATTCAATGTATAGGGGGATATATGTCGATAAGGCTAACCATACAAATTTTACAAATTACGAGACCGCAGACTTCACCAACACAGTGGTAAGCGGAACAGGTGGCCCTAATGCCAAGACCTCAGGCATTGGTTTTGCTGCAATCGAAATCAATGCAACTGGCGCGTGGTTTGAAAATACATTAATCGAGGATTCAACCACCACAGGGTTGAGACTCTATTTCGTGGATTCCTCAACGACGTTTAGAAATTTGAAAATTGTTAATTCAGGTGACCCAGGTCAAGGAGCACATGAGGCGGGTCTAGCTATTAGATCGTCATTTTTTGCCCCGGTTTTCGATGGCCTTGAGATAACCGGGTCTCCTGGGCCAGGAATTTCTGCCACTTCTGGTGGTGCTATGCAGGGTTCCAATTGGTTCTTGCATAACAATTCTGAAGATGGCCTCTATATTGATTCATCAACTGTCATAGTCGATGGCTTACATCTCACAGATAACGGACAATCAGGAGCCCATGTTTTTGATTCAAGATATGTTACTTTGACAAATTTGACCGCAGTGGGTAACGGCAATCTTGGATTGTCTGATGTAGAGCAAGCAGGACTGTTATTCGAAAAATCTAATGATATCGAGACTAACTCAGGTGATGTAACTTGTAATTACTGTACCGTTTCTAATTCAGCAGGTATTGGAGTAATGGTAAAAGACTCAGTCGACTTATGGCTAAACCATCTCATTGTGGAAGATAACTCCCCTGCATACGACCCAATATCAATTGATAACAGCGGCCTCAACATTGGACAACAAGGCGGCCAGGTAAATTTGCATAATGTGATTGTTGATACTGAGCGTTTAGGCACAGACTCTGGCCCAGCATTGAGGATAAATCGAGCAGCAGCAAAAATCGATTTAATTTCTTTACAAGGAAATCATACTGGCATAATTTGGAACGGGAATAATAACGGAAACTTTCCGTCTTCTTTGAGTCGAGCACAATTATCTGGTAGCACTTGTCTGCTATTGACTGAGCACGAATCAATGACCGGTATTGATAATGTCATAACTCCAGAATGTACAGGTACGATAACATTGCAAGATAGTAATGTGAACTGGAGTGGATTAACTGATCTAACTCAATCTACGATTATCAATTTAGATTCTTTTTCCAAACTTCACCTTCATCAACCAAATCAAATTGCCTTATCTGATGCAATCATTGCTCCTTCGGGAGAAATCGATGTTGCTTGGGATATTTCCGTTTGGGTTCAAAATAATAACTCAAACGGAATTCCAGATGCCCCAGTGCAAATCAGTTTTGATCAATTTGAACCCAACGCTCAACAAAATACCAATCAAGATGGTTTTGTTACTTTCACAGATTTTATTGGCCAAAGGTGGACAAATACAGGCTCATCATCAGTTTCAACGGTTACCACAACATGTTCTTATGACGGTCAATCAAATAGCAGCTCAGTACAATTAGACGGAAACAAGATTGTATATTGCTTACTTCCTTTGGATAATCAAGCACCATTTTTGTATTGGGATAGTCCTGAAGATTCAAGTGTTTTTCCAAGTTCTTTCGAAGTAGAGTTCAATGCATCCCGTTCTTGGGATCTTGATGACGATCCATTGATTTGGGAGTGGACCTCATCAATTGATGGAATCATAGGAAACCAAGCAACTTTCGTTGTTAACCAAGGCCTTGCGGGGCAATCACTTAGTGATGGAGTACATGTTATAACCGCTAGATTGTGCGATGATAACAATAACTGTGTTCAACAATCTAGAACTATCGAACTGTCAAATTTTGACCCCGTTGTATTTGTTGATTTCACACCTGAACTAAATTCCTTCAACGAACTCATTATGCCAAAAACTGGTACCTTAAGCGTCAATTTAACTGGTACTTATGACCCAGAAGGTGACCAACTAAATTGTTGGATTAGCACCTCATATGGGTTAACATATCCAGAGCAAACAGGTTCACAATGGTCTTGTGACCAACTTATTCAGTATACATTTCCCTTAATTTCAGAAACAGGTAATCCTGCCCCGCCGGAGAACAGTTTTACCTTATCTGTAAATGTTGATGACGGTATTAATCCAACAGTTGTTCTATCCTATGATACGATTTTGTTTAACGAAATTCCAGAGCCTATTTTTGAAATTATAAGAGCAGATAACTACAGTCAAAACTCAGTCACATTGGATGGCACACAAACAGTAGATCCAGAGGGTGATAATTTAGAAATTGAGTTTTACTCCAGTCTTGACGGAGTCCTGCAATGGTCTGACGAACCTTCAGGAAATGTCTGGCAAGGTTACCTATCAAGAGGTGTTCATTCGATTGAAATGAGAGTCACCGATGATGTGCCGGAACACGCTGCAACGATTAAAACCACATCAATATTGATTTCAGTACTAAATTCAGCGCCAATTGCAGACATTAAATCTCCTACTATAATTGATGAATATGACTCATCAGAAATGGTAGTTTTATCAGCAAATGGATCTGGTGATTATGACTCAGTTTGTTCTTCATTCAATAATTTAGGTTTCTGGCACTGTTCGACGGATGAACCTGCTCAAGGATCTGAATTTTTACAAGTATCATGGACCAGTGACCTAGATGGAAGACTTTCATCTACCAATCAAGAAGGCCTATTTTACCATTCAAGATTGAGTAGCGGCTTACATACGCTGACATTAGAAATAGATGACGGAATCAATCCTCCGGTAACAGATACTACGACAGTTGAAGTATCAAAATCTGCACCAGTGTTGTCTCTGGCAACTCCAAATCCATCACTAACATATTTGTCGTCCGAGTACATTTTTTGGAATGCGATAGAATCTGTTGATTATGATGGTGATGATTTTTTAATGACAATAATTTCTAACCTTCAAAGCGATGCAATCTTAGAAGATGTAGATCCGAGTCAAACCCATATTTCTCAAATCCAAGCAGGTGAGCATGAAATCTCGATTATATTGACTGATTCAGATGGAATGCAACGCATTGAGACAATTAATCTGGTGGTTATGCCATCGCCACCAGATGTAATTATTGTCAAACCAGCAGAGGGGCAATCGTTTTTGGGTGGAGAAGAGATAATACTAGAAGAAGAATCGACAGATGCAGATTTTGATATTGTCTTTAGACAATGGGAAGTCATCGATAAAACTACGGGAATTACTGTTGAAACAAGTAGTTCTAGTACCGAGCAATTATCATTGGCTCCAGGTGAATACTTGGTTCAATTAACCGTCAGAGATAGTTTACAGAATACTGAAATTGAAACTCGAAATATTAGGGTTGAAAATACTAATCCAGTACTTAATGACCAATCATTAGTTGTAACACCTCCCGAACTTACCTCAGGAGTACTGGTTACGATTGAGGTTAGTGTCGAATTATCAGACCCTGATGGAACTACACAAGATGTGCGAGCAACTATTGTTCACGACTTACAAGTATGGGATTTTGTATTGCAAGATCTCGATGGTGACGATGTTTGGGAAGGTTCCGTCGAGGTTAATCCTGAAAAACCTGGTAGGCCAAGTCTGAGGATTACAGCAACAGATGGTACTGGCGAATCAGCAACTATCGATCAAATATCTAGAACAATTGTAGTTATCGAAGCAGATCAAACTAATTCCAATCTTTCCTTAATTTTCGGCGGTGGAGCTGTTATTCTACTTCTAATACTCTCTAGCATTGTTGTGGCAAAAATACGCAGAAACAGGTTAGAGGATGACTTAATCCAATCATGGGATGTATTGAGCAAACCTAACATTGCCAAGGATTACCCAGATTTAGATAGCGAATCATCAGAGGAAACCAAAGAGACTGTCAATGACTTATGGTCTCAACTGGAGCAAGAAGAAGGCTTGAATTGATTATTGTTCAGGCAGATTCTTGTTAGTTGAGTCTGGGTTGCTATCTCTGGAGCCCCAAGGAGTTCTCGTTCTATTAAGGCCAACTCGCTTGGCAAATAGAAATTTGAAGTTTTTCCAGCCGTCAGCCCATGTGTGAATTTCTGCATCGCCAACCCTTGGGCGATAAGGTACAGAGATTTCAATTGCCTTCGATTTTCCGATGTGCTTTCTTGCTAGAATTTTCATCTCTTCTGATAATGGCATGCCATCATTAGTCGGACGCATTTTTTGGTCATCGAATATCGACTTTCTAAAGACCCACATTCCTGATTGAGAATCTTTTATTCCATAGCCAAAAAGTAGCCTAGCCGTGAATGACAAAGCCCAGTTACCAAATCCGTGAATTCCGGACATTGAACCATCTTCAGCGAGAGAAAGTCTGTCACATGTGATGAATTGCAAATCGTCATCGAGTAATTTTTTGACAAGTTTTGGAATTAATTCAGCAGGGTATGTGCAGTCTGCATCCATTGTAACAATGATTTCATGGCTTGCGATATCAAATCCAGTACGATATGCTCTACCATAACCCCTCCTGTCTTCTAAGTGGACTCTAGCGCCCTTGTTTAATGCTAATTCACGTGTTTTATCAGAAGAGTTGCCATCGACGATTAGAATCTCTAATTTCTTACACCAACCTGTTGGAATAGAATCAATAGTAGGTTCTATTGCTTCTTCCTCATTCCTTGTTGGAAGGATAACGGTGACATTGACCGGAAGTTTATCCCCCATAGTTGACCGTGAGGGAATTCTGCTTTGAAGTCATTGGATGAATAATTCAATACGTTTTTGCCCACAATTGGTCAAGGTTGAAACGCAGAACGCTCATAGCCCAATTGATGCACATTGCTATGGTTGCTGGCGAATACCCTCCACGTTGGGGCGGGATTGGCTCGGTAGTGTTCCACTTAGCTGGGCACTTGGCGTCATTTGGGCATCATGTAACAGTAATTACCCGTTCTCATGAGGGGAGGGCTCCTGCTCAATCTGGTGTTACAGTTGTTGAGGTCCCTTGGCTAAAGTTACCCATGACATTTACTCGCTCTTATGCAAAAAACGCTCTAAAAGTTATGAAAAGGTTGCATCAACAAGAGCCTTTTGATGTAATCCACATTCTTCTTCCACTTGCTTCATTCACTGCCAAAGAATTTCAGTTCATGGAGCAAAATATTGCTCCTGTTTGCTGCTCTTTGAACGGTTCTTGGCTTGGTGAAAAAGAAGGCATACTGCGGGCAGCAAAAGCCGGAGAATCAGCAATATGGCTTAATCCAAATGACCTAGCAATTAGGTTGACTGCAAAATGGTATTCGAGGTACGAGAAAGCCGGTTTACTAAACACCTCAATTAGTGTGGCAATTTCAGAATCTACCTTGGATGAATTTGCCCAGTGGTATGCACCAAACATGCAGTATAATGCTAAAGTCATGCTTTGGGGGTGCGATCACAAAGTATTCCGCCCGGCAAATATCGATGATGAGGAAGAACAGTTACAGCATGAATTGATTCGGCAGCAGTACGATTGTGGCGATGAAAAAGCCCTAAGTCACGATGCAAGTACAGATACACCGATGTTACTGGCAGTTGGCAGGCTTGTTGCTAGAAAAGGCTACATGACACTACTTAGAGCGATGCCTGAGATTCTTACCAAACATCCGGGCGCAAAACTGGTGATAATCGGCCGTGGGCACATGAAACGTAAATTGTTGAAAGTGGCTAAAAAACTCTCAATAAGTGATTCAGTTTTCATCAATAGTGGCATGTCATTTGATGACTTAGCACAGCATTTTAGAAGTGCAGATTTGGTGATTTATCCGTCATATTATGAAGGACAAGGATTGATTCCACTCGAATCAATGTCAAGCGGAACTCCGATAGTGACGGTCGATATGCCACCATTAACAGAAATGGTTGATACATCAGTTGGCAG
>CALDPP010000122.1 GCA_937911345.1 uncultured euryarchaeote
TGGCAGACTGCAGGCACACCTCTACCTGTTACAGTAACCACAATCGGTGCTCTATCGGTTGCGTCTTTCGCACCAAGCATCATTGCAGTTGCTCTAACTGGACTATTCGTTAGCGCTCTTGTCCTTGCTGGACGCAGAGATGACGATGAAGAGGAGTTTGTTGAGGAGACAATTTCAGACGACGAATCAGCTGTGAGCCCAGTAATTGCAACTATCTTGATGGTTGCGATCACTGTTGTTCTATCTGGTGTAGTCTATGTTTGGGCTGCTCAACTTGCAGACACTGACACTAAGGGTGTACCAAGAGTTACCTTTGACGCTACAAACGTTGATACTGGTGATACCGCAACAGACCACTGGAAGATTACCATCGGTCAGGCACAAACAGTATTGGCTACACAAGCTGTTGAAGTTTCAGTAACATATGCTAACGCAGCAAATGAAATTGTAACTGTGACAACTAACCTAGCCGCTACGAACCAAGTCTACGGATTCTCGCCATTCAATAGCGATCAATTAGTGACCTTTGGTGATGTAGTTACGCTAAATGATGATGAGGTAATATCATCCTTCAGTACAGGTGATGACATTTACGTCAAGACCCACGATGCTGATGGTACACCTCTAGTTGATGCAACTATCAGAATTATCTACAACCCACCAGGTGACACACAAGGTGCAATTCTGAAGACCTACAGCGGTCTAAGTTGGAACCAACCAGTCTGAAGTGACTAAGGTAGTAAAGACAAGACGACAGTGAGGGGGTTTCGGCCCTCTCACTGCGTACTTGATCTCGCTATTATTGAGTGACAACTATATGGTGCATGACGAGTGTTTTAGTATTCTAACACGGAGTGAGGAGCATGAGCAATGTACCAAAGGTAGTGGTGTTTGACTGTGATGGTGTATTAGTTGACTCAGTGAGTTCGTGGAAAACACTTCATGATCACTTTGGTACCGATAACTCCCATAATCTTACTAGATTCATTAACGGTGAACTAACCGATGTCGAGTTCATGCGCTCTGATATCCAAATGTGGAAGGAAATACAGGATCCGATATACCGTGACGAATTGTTTCGCTCATATTCGGGCGTCAAGATAATGCCAGGAGCAAAAGAATTAGTTGCTGAACTAAAGGAGGCCGGAGTCTTTGTTGCCATTGTTAGTGCAGGTGTAGACTTATTCGTTTCATCAATAGCTGCTATGTTGAAGGTCGATGATTGGATTGCCAACGGCTTTGTGTTCAATGACGATGATACCTTATCAGATGAGGGAGTATGTCGTTTACACGCAACAAAGAAGGATACTATTATTCAGAAAATACTCGACATGCAGGGCTTTGATGCAGAGGATTGTGTTTCAGTTGGCGATTCAGAAATGGATCTATCAATGCAGGTTGAAGGTAGTCGTTTTATTGGGTTTAATCCCTCAAGAGAATCATCGCTGTCAGCATTTGAAAATGCTGGGGTACCGATAGTTTTTGAAAAGAATCTACTCAATCTAAAACCCTACTTGGGTTTAGAATAATCACACGAATGGAATTGCTGTAGTTGCATGACTTTGCAAGTTAACTATCGTCAACATACATGGCTTTGGTTGGAAACCTAGCATACGTTGGTATGAAGTTTGGTCTTGCCATGTGCTAGAACAAACTAATGTTGTCCCTTTGAAATCGAGGCATGCATGACCATGAACGTGACCAGTGACAAAGATGTCAGGAACTTCATTGATAACCAACCCATCTTCAGGTTCTGGTGATAATGGGGTTTTACCCCCCCATTGAGGGGCAAGATGACGTCTTCTAAGCATTTGACGCATCGCCTCAACAGGGTCAGCATAAGTTACCGTCTTCAGGCCAGCAACAAAGTCATCTATTGATTTCCCGTGATATGATAGTAACCTAACTCCATGTAATGAAAAATCACACGGGTTACCAACAAATGTAGTAGTATTGTAATCCTGTTGGATATCCTTCTCAAAGGTTGGCTGTGGCTCTGCTGGTCTTACAGCATCGTGATTGCCTGGCAGCATAATACATTCAACCCAATCAGGTAGTAACTCTAAGAGTCTAGCAAATTCAGAATATTGGCCAAAGAGATCAGGGATTGCCAACTCTTTGTCTTGGCCGGGGTATATTCCAACACCATCGACACAGTCACCTGATAATATCAGGTATTTGATGGTCTTAGCAAGCGGGTCGCTGTGGAACCATCGCACCATTTTGTGCCATTGTGCCTCTAGAAAGGTTTTCGAACCAACATGGATATCTGATAGGAATGCTACACTAACACCAAATGGTGAGGATGCTTTTTGGTGTCTTTCCTTCATAGGGAAGTGAAGGTCGTCAACATAGAAAATATCGCCATTTTGACTAAATGTACCTGATACTCCTAGAACATCATCAGGCATTAATCCGGCCTCAATAATCTGTTCTTGGAATCTGTCCCTATCATCACCTTGGCGTTTGGTCAACAAGCAGTTCATTTCCCCAGTTTCGTCCTCCAAACTCCACATTAAGTGGCCATTTTTGGTATAACGTGGTTCGTTCACTAGACCAATTGCTACTGCTTTATTTTCGTACCCTTGATATCTGTGTACTTCCCTTAGCAAGCGTGCTACTTCTGTAGGCCGGCGGGGTAATTTTGAATTTTTCACAATCATCTCCCGTATTTTGTTAAGCCGGTCGGAAAAACAAGCCGTAATGTCATTCATTTTACCTTCAGTTGTACTCTTCCCAGTGATGTCGTAATGAACTGTGATATCGGTTGGAGCATCTACAGCATTACAACTGTAGTCATTCACATCCCAATCAGGTAAGTTGTTTCTGAATTCGATGTCTAGTGGTTCCGGTGCAGCAATTGGGGCAATTATTCTGCCAAGGTCACTAGGCGGTTCACTAGAGGTCAATTTTGGCGTTGATGAGAGGTTAGAATCTTGATTGTTGCTATCATAAAACTCGGTAAGTTGTGAGAGAATCTCTTGGGTAAGAAATCCCTTCTGAAAATCTATTTTTTCACCCATGTCTAGTAATTTGGCTGGGTCAGGGTGTAGGCTTAAACTGTCGACAATTTGACTCGAAGCAATGATTCTTCGTTGGCGCAACAGATTGACAATATCGTCAGATGTCGCTGCCATAGATTTTGGTAAAGTCGCCACTCCAAAAGCAAATCGGTTGTTCTGTTTTTCAATTCCACTCGACTTCTTCACCGATGGATTCATCTTCATCATCAGTATTTTCTGCACTCCAAGACTCATCTTGCCATGGTGCAGACTGTTTGGCTGCTGCTTCACGCTTGGCTCTTTCAACTTCAAAAGCTGCTCTTGCCTGTTGTTTCTCTGCTTCAATCTCGGCTAATTTCTTACGATTCGCCTCAGCCTTCTCCATTGCTTCGTCCCACAGTGAAATAGCAGTTAACAAGGCAAAATGAACAAAGCCAATTTTGTTTTCTGAACGGTTTCCACCAATCTGGGTTGACTCAGCGTTAGCCCAAGTATTAGAAGCGATTCCAACATAAACCGTACCAACTTTCTTTGTTGAACTATCATTGCCAGGGCCGGCGATTCCAGTGATTGAAATTGCAATATCTGCTCCAGCTTGTTCTAGTGCTCCTTTGGCCATTTCTATTGCTACATTAGCAGATACTGCTCCGTATTTTTCCAAGGTTTCCAATTCGACCTTCAATTCTGCCATCTTGGCATCGTTGGAATATGTCACCCATGACTGATTGAACCAGTTACTTGCACCAGCAATATCGGTAAAAGCACTAGCCAGTAATCCGCCAGTACATGATTCGGCCACAGTGATGGTGTGACCCCCTTCTTTCAGACGCCTGACAAGTCGGGCTGCAGCCGCTTGGATATCTTCATCCATTCAATACCCCGTCTTGCCACCTAGTTTTGAGGTTAACGCATGCGTTGCATTCAATAATGAGAGTCCACACGGAGGGCTGGGTCTGTGGTCTAGGGGTTTATGACGTCGCCCTTACAAGGCGAAGATCGAGGGTTCAATTCCCTCCGGACCCACCAAATTAATAGCAATAGTTTTCGATATTTTGTTGAGCATCGAGAACCACTTTGGTGATTCCTGTTCGTCGACTCAGTTGCTCTTCAGTCACGCATTCTAGCTGTGAATCTGCCATGATTAGATGCACCGCTCTTTGCCACAAGCCATCGGAAATTTTAGCACCTCTATGGTCCACTCCTACCAGAATATCGAGTAATTCACTGTGAAATATTACCGTGGCAGCAGATTCGAGTTGTTCGTGATTAATGATTAACCATCTAGCACCATCAAGCACAGACAAATCCTGAACTTCTTGATACTCGGAAAAATGCACAATCTTCACAATCTCACCTAACTTTTGAACCGTAATAAGGCAATTGCTCCACCCATGCCAAGTAGTTGCTGACCAGAATCATGATCTGTAGAACATTGTACCATTGCGCCACCAAATTCAGTCAGTTTTTGGCACCAGTCTTGCCAACTTTGGTCGTTGATTTTATCTTCATTATCTCTAAGTAGATCTGCAGAAATAAGTAGTGTTTCGATAGCACCCTCATTCAGTGCACGATTCAATTCATCTTTGCCATATGCAATAGCCCCATTGGTAGATATTCGTTTCCATGCTTCTTCAAGTAGACCAATCTCCTTTGATATCGCATAATCTTCCAGGAGGCTGCCAGCTAATCCTTCGCGTAAAACTTCATTCGCTCCTGCACGGCCAGACATCGATGTACCAATTGACGACATGAACCGGGTTTCACCGTGTTTTTTCATCTCACTCAACATCACTTCTCTTGCATGCCCAGGCCCGCACAATATCAGAGGTGTTTCATCACCCAATGAAGCAGTCAACTCGGCAATCACCTTCTCTCGGAATCCTTTGGCAACTCCACTTGACTCTTTGATATCAACACGCTTTCCACCACCTCTCATGGTCCATGTTGTTGATTCTCTTAGACCTCTAGGTGTTATGTGGAATAGGATTATCTCATCATTTTCAACAACAGCCAAGGCAATTTTAACCTGCTTAGCTGCGTCAACTGCTTGCTGTAACAATTGGTTATCAGTTTCAAGGAAAGGAGTTGGACATGACAATTCAATTTCATCACCCGTAGTGATGTTATGAGTATGATAACTCCCAGTATCGAATTTAGCCTCTTCAATTATCCCATGAACTCTTAGTACATCACTAAAAGACTGATATTCGGTATTTTCGATTCGCAGTTTTATCCACATCTTCTTGCGCTCTGCGGACTTTGCTCTACCGCCTTCCTCTCCCGCAGTAGTTTGATCTCGACGCTCACCTAACATGCCTAGTGACATACCCATTCGTGCTAGCCTTGCGAGCGACCATAGGTCGTCTTCCGTGCCAATACGCAATCGCCAAAGCATTGATTCGCGCCGCAAAACTTGCATTAACTCACCCGAAGATGCCAGTCTGGTTACCGTCATCATCCATATCCATATCGATTGCAGCAGGTCGCTTTGGTAAGCCAGGCATAGTCATCATATTGCCTAAGATGGCAACAATAAATCCAGCACCAGAATTTAACCTAAACTCTCTAATTGGCAAGGTAAAATCACTCGGTGCACCTAATTTACCTGCATCGTGCGAAAATGAATACTGAGTTTTGGCCATGCACACAGGTAGGTTGCCGTAACCCCATGAGATAATCTTGTCAAGTTGCTTTTTAGCAGAAGTTTCAACATGAACTTCTTTTGCTTTGTACATACGAGTAGCAATAGCCTCAACCTTTTCCATTACTGGTGCATCATCTACGAACAATGGTGTGAATGGACGTCCTGCAGCAACATGGTCTTGTACGGCCTTTACTACTGCCTTGGCCAAGTCTTCACCACCTTCACCACCTTTAGCGTGAACTTCAGTAATGGTGACCGCTTTAGCACCACTAGCATGTGCGGCATCGCTGAGTGCTTTGATTTCTCCATCGGTGTCCGAAGCAAATTTGTTAATTGATACAATTACTGGTACGCCAAAACCTGCCATATTGCGTATGTGTCTATCGAGATTTGTTGCTGCTCCAATAGCTACTGCATCGATATTTTCGGTTTCTAATTCCTCTTTACTCGGCCTGTAACCACCACGACTGCCAAAAGCTCCACCATGCAATTTCATCGAACGAATAGTGACATTCATCACTACACAATCAGGACTCTTACCAGATGTTGCAGCCTTGATGTGCATGAACTTCTCAGCCCCCATGTCAGAACCAAATCCTGCTTCTGTAACTACAATGTCTGCAGCACTGAGCGCTAACTTATCTGCGATAATACTGGAATTTCCATGTGCGATGTTAGCAAAAGGGCCACCATGGATGAACGCAGGATTGCCTTCCAATGTTTGTACTAAGTTAGGTAAGAATGCATTCCTTAGCAGTAACGCCATAGAGCCTTGAGCATCGATCTCGCTAGCCTTTACTGGATTGCCGTCTACTGATTGGCCAATCACAATATCTCCCAACCGCTTCTTTAGGTCTGCATAATCAGAGGCTAAAACAAGTATTGCCATGACCTCGCTAGCGGCCGTAATGTCAAATCTATCTTGACGCAAATGGCCGTTTGCTGGCCCACCCATGCCTATTACTACATCTCTTAGGGCACGATCATTCATATCGACGACTCTTGGCCAGCTAATCCTCGTAGAATCTAAGCGGCATTCATTGCCATGTTTAATGTGGTTGTCAATAAGGGCTGAGAGTAGATTATGGGCAGAGGTAACAGCATGTAAATCACCAGTGAAATGGAGATTGATGTCTTCCATTGGCAAAACTTGAGAGTAGCCACCACCGGCAGCACCGCCTTTGATGCCAAACACAGGGCCCATTGAAGGCTCTCTAATTACACAGGTCGCAGATTGCCCAATGCGACATAATGCCTGAGTGAGTCCGATTGTTGTTACAGTTTTACCTTCGCCGAATGGTGTTGGATTAACAGATGTGACTAATACTAGGCTTCCTTGAGGTTTATTCATTCTAGATTTTAGTGCATCCCAGGTGATTTTTGCAACATTGCGGCCCATAGGCATAATCTCTGTTGACGAGATACCTAACTTCCAGGCAATTGCTTCAATTGGTTCTAGAGTCGCAGCGTTAGCAATCTCAAGGTCAGTAGGCATAGCCGAATTGCATGTGCTTTAGTCTTTGAAGGATGCGGTCTAAACGACGTCATGATGGGTGATTAACCCACCTTTAGCCAATTGTCGAATCACTCTTCTTTCATGCTACCTAAGTAGTCTGGCAGGTCAACTCCAGCCATCTTTGCAACGTCATGCACTGGCGGTAGCGACTTGATTAGTGAAGAGACGAAGTTTGCGGTACTGCCGCCTTCGCCACCACTGCCGGAATCCCAAACGGTAATCTTGTCTATCTTTAGGTTGGAGATAGCCTCAGTTTGTCGGGCAACGATTTCTTCGATCTTTTCTACCATCAACAGTGTAGCAGCAGCCTTAGCATCGCCACCGGCACTCTTGACTAGTGATTGATAACCAGCAGCCTTTGCTTCAAGGACCGCTCTAGTACCTTCCGCTTCAGCGTTGTAGCGTGCTAGGATAGCGTCTGCTTGACCCTTAGCGATTCTGCGTTGGCGCTCAGCCTCTGCTTCTGCAGCAATTTCGATTTGTTGCTTAGATACTTCCTCACGGGCAATTTCTGCAGCACGTAGTCTTTCACCCTCAAGTTCATACTGGGCTCGCTCAATTTCCGATTGCGCCTTACGCTTTGCAACTTCAGAACGTTGTAGTGCTTCTGCTTCCTTTTCGGCTAGGTCCGCATTGTATGATGCAATCGATGCACTGGACAAGTTTTCACCCTCAACAGCGAGAGCTTCTTGTTGCTGAACGAAAACACGCTCATCTGCTTTTGCGGCTTTTTGACCCTTAGCAGCCTCGGCCTGTGCCTTAGCAACTTCAATCTCTCGGTCTCTGTCAGCAGCAGCCTTTCCTACGGCACCATCACGAGCAGCCTCTGCTCTGTCGACTGTAGCATCTGCGATAGCGACTGCAGCAGCCTTTGCACCGATAGACTTGATATAATCTGCTTCGTCAGTAATATCTGTAATGTTAACGTTAATCAGATACAACCCAATCTTGTGAAGTTCAGTGTCTACGTTTGTTGAAACTCTTTCTAAGAATGCTTCTCTATCTTGGTTAATCTGTTCAATGGTCAGAGATGCGACAGTCAAACGTAGTTGCCCAAAGATAATTTCTTTTGCCATGTCTTCAATTTGGGCTTGTCCCAAACCAAGAAGACGCTCTGCTGCATTTTGCATGACAGATGGTTGCGTAGAAATACCGATAGTAAACGTAGATGGTACGTTGATTCTGATGTTTTGTTGTGATAGAGCGTGTTCAAGGTCAATGGAAATGGTCATTGGTTTCAAGTCCAAATAAGCGTAATGCTGTATTAATGGCCAAACAATTTTACCACCACCGTGGTAACATGCGGCTGAACCTTTGTCCTTGACATTACCATATACAACTAGAATTTGATCAGATGGGGCTAATTTATATCTGGATGTTGCAACATAAATTGTAACTAACAATACAAATACCAATAGTGCAATACCAATCAATGCTAACGCTTCTGCGACCATGACCTTACCAAATCAAACCCCTATAAGAGGATTGACCCCCCAGAATTGGAAATTTTTGGTGCAAATTTCAGTCATCATTAGCGTTAATGTCGAGAGGAATTACGATTAATCTCTCAGTGATAACGTCAACAACCTCAATGAATTTACCTGTTTCAAGTTTCAATGTTTCATCTTTTGCAACAGCGGTTTCAGTTCTAAGAGCTCCTTGATATTCCACTTGAACTTCTCCCGTCTTTCCGGGGTGAATTGTTCGGTATACTGTGCCTCTTGCACCGATTGCTTGTGAGTGTTCGACTGTATTATCCTTCTCTAAACTAGCCATCATTTGGAACACTTTACCTACGATATACATCGAGAAGGTTCCAGCAATTGTTCCGGCAATTATTGCAACAAAGGCATTCTGGTCGGCTTGGGACACTGATAATCCAAAAATACCAAACATCATTATGAAACTTAGCAAACCTTGAATTGTAAATAGATGGAATATGCCGTCAGCATCCATTTCAAAATCAAAGAATCCTCCAGTAAAATCTCCGATTAAGATTAACAGAAAATAAATTATGAACAAAAAGGTACCAACGATTGCCATTGCAGCAAACAGAACATCAACGCCAGTTATGCCACCTAGCCCAATCAAATCAAGCAAATCTCCAAACAAACCCATGTCTTCACCTGTTACTCACACTGACTCTTTCCTCATCAATCTTCCCGTCTTTTTAACACAGGGCGAATGTAAATGAAGTAATAGTGACCATATACGATAGGTCCTAGAGAAAATCCGAGAATCGCTCCTACAGCCCACCAAGGCAAGTTTAATGCCAATGCGCCAGCAAAGACAATAACTAGACAAAGAACAATGGACAACTTCTCAAGTACAATCCAGTAAACAGTCTTTGGATCTTGGTCTATTTTATTGATATTATCTTTCATTAGAAAGATGTCCATCAGTGTCGACAAGTAAAAACCTCAAAGAATCAAATCAGACCAAGAGAATTCGCTGATTAGTACAATTGCGAAGTACAACATTGCGATGAACAATACGGGATTTCGTCCCTTTTCGATATTGGTTTCTACTTGAGTATATCTCCCGTTTGCGTCCCTAACTAATGTCGTTCTTTCTGATGTGCTGTAATTCTTGTTTCCAGAGAATTGTCTAACGTTCTTACGGTCTTGATAAATTAAGAACACCAGTGTCCCAACGATTACTCCTAGGCTTGGGCCAAAGAATGCTCCCAGAGCCTCATTAAATTCAACCCACATAGCGGCTGTCATGTAAAGACCTAACAAACCAGTTAACGCAGCGATTGCCCCTTTACCTGCTGACTGATTGCTAATGAAACCTACTCCTGCCATGATAACACTACCCGTTACTGGTTTTCAAAGGTTTTCGCTACGAGTTTCGCTAAAGGTTTAGTTCAAAAACAATGAAAAAGACGGATTTTCATGGCGGATGTCTTCTACGGTGTAGCGGGACATCCGGTAAATCACTCATTATCGCCAGTTTTGATTAATATTGTAGCTCAGTATGTTTCTAGTCAATCAAAAACAGCACCTAAATTCAATCTCAAACAAACAGATCTAGTTTCTGCAGAGTTTATCCAAGATGCACTAGCCTGGGGATATGTCAAGTCAATCCCTGCACCAGTAAACTGGGATTTGACCGGCGCACCATTTGGTAAATTTCGCAATAAAGCACTTATGCAAAAAGTACTCGAAGCCACAGCAGATATTACCCAATCAATCGACGGCTTAGCCAATGAAATGCCTAGCAAAATTCAGGCAAATCTACCATTCAACTTGAATATTGATTTGCCGACTAAATCGTTTACTGAAGAAGTCTGGCTGAATTTGACCTCGCCACTCAAACACCAACTAAAATCTCCAGCAGTGGTAGATTTCAACGATTCATCATTAATTGAATCAGTCAATGCACTCCGCTGGGACGGATTTGGCTGGTGGTCAACAAATGTTGACGGCTCTGGTGTTGCAAGAGTAGCGGAGTATTTTGGTATTGATATTGCAGGAGGAGCAACAATCGGTATTGTCGGTGGTGGCGGTGCGGCACGCTCAACAGCACACACATGGCAAAAACTAGGCGGTAAAGTACTGAATCTTGGCGGTAAGAGAGACCTAACGAATTATGATTGGTATGAATCAAATAGCGTCGATGGGAAGGTATGTGATGTGTTCATTAATTTTGACGATGACGCAATTCCTAGTGGTATCAAAGTAACAGGATTTGTGATGAGTGCAACTTATCAGTTGATTGAAGGGGAGCATGAAGACAGAGTTGCTGCGGTAAAAAGTGAAGTTATTGATGGCAGATGGTTACTATCGGCACAACATCTCGAATGCTGGCGACAGTTATGGGCTCCACACGTTGATGGTTTACTGCCTAGTCTGGACCGTTTAGTGTCTATGTTAGTTACTGCGGAATCGGTACTTGCTTCATACTCATGAAACACTAATTACAAAATATAACTTAGTTTTCATTTGGTTTAATTGGGCTGGTCTAATGAAGGGGAAGGCTTTGATTCTAGTTGGCGTTTTGTTGGCTAGTTTACTATTCGTATCACCCACCTCAGCACACCCTAATGAATCTCAGGAATTCAAAAACCAACATATTGGAGTTGATTTCCCGGTGGGCTTTGCAGATTTGAGTGCTGATGGCAAAACGGTTCGAGTTGTTTACCCCGCAATGGATGAAGGTGAAAATGAAGCAATGGCCGGTAATGGTCCGTTTCCATTCACGGTATTTTTCGGTGACGAAGGGGAGACTGAGGATGACTATGGCATAATTGCTGGAGAAATAGTCAAGCGAGGTACTATTGTCGTTGTTACCAATGGTTTTGATGCCGATACAACAACAAGTGTAGAGAATTCCTTGGCCCTGCTTGAATCGATTGTTAATTTGATGAATCAAACAAATAGTTCAAACAGCATTATTGCCTCAGCATTTGGTAACATTGACATGAACCATTGGGGTGTCTCAGGTCATGGGACTGGCGCTGCTGTTGCGTATTCAGTGTTCCCATTTTGGCCAGAATCGGCCATCGCTGACGAGATTCAACCACCACGATCTTTGTTTGGTCTTGGGATTGATTTCTCCGGCTGGGCAGGCGGTAATGGTTGGCAGAATGTCAAACCTGATGATTGGGAAATCGATCCAGCAAGCCCAGCAACTGGGTTGTTCATGACCGGTACAGTTGACGAAATTGCTCTGGGTCAAGACAACTTACCAGTCATCTCTGCTACAGAGCAACTTGCATGGCACTGGATGCACGTGTTAGGTGCAGACCATTATCAGTTTCAAGATGAAATCGACGACGGCTTTTTGTTTGGTGATGATCGTGGCGATGGCGATGCTTCAATGTCTCAATCTGAGCAGATAAATTATGCAATATCTCACGTTTTACCATATTTGGATTTGACTTTGAGAGGGGTACACGATGAGTTTAGACCGGCACTAAATCGAGAGTTGTCTCCAACATCTGCTAGTGATAGTGAATCTTACACCGAGGAAAATTTGTTCGAGGCTGAATTTTTGTTAATTGAGAATCTAACAAAGTTACCAAACGAGATCAATGAATTTGGTCGATATGACACATTTTCTCTAATGACAAATTGGACTTTGAGAAATGGTGATGAGTTCACAGAAGTAGATTCTAACTGGCAGATAGATGTCGAATGTGGCTTCAACAAATTAGTCCAGACTTCGGGTATAGTACATCAAAATGGCACCGTTCAATGTGACTATGGTGTTGAGGATTTAGCGCCAGGTAGTCACGTTGCATTCATGACCATTATGGTTGAAGGTGCTCCTTCGACAATCGAACACTCATTCTTGCGGACAGATTCTCCTATTTCACTAACAGTGCCAGCCCCAGTAATCCAAGTGCCTGAGCGTGGTGACGGATATATTCTAGCTAGTGAGATCGGTATCGACCCAGACGGTCAGGAACTCTTCATTGTTGAAGCAACTCTCAGTGGTGGCCAAATTAATAATTTCTCAATTCAGATAGACAGTGATTATCGAGGATTAACTGTGACCCATACAGTTACCGAGGAATTCATCACTGGTGCAGAAGTTGATATTTTGTTGAGGGCGGATGGCACAGGGGTCGTCGATGAAACAATGACAATGCTGGAGATAATAGTGATTCCATACAACGACCCAGTGGTAAAGGTCGATGATGTAGTGATGCAAACATTGGTGGAAGATGGCCAGTCGATTTCAGTCAATATTACCGAATATGCCTATGATCCAGAGGGTGAACCATTGATGGCTTCAATAAATGACCAGGCAGATGGAACCGCTGGTCCTGTTGGCTTTTCTTACTACGATGGTGTATTGACCTTAACACCACTTCCCAACGCAAACGGTGCAACAGTTTTGCACGTTAGGGTCACCGATGGTGTAACAGAACCCGTGGACTTAGACATACCTGTCCAGGTTGCTCCATTAGACGATCCAGTTATGGCAAATGATTCCATGTGGGATATTTCGATGCTTGAAGATGAAACCATTTCCCTAAATCTATCGGATTTTGCTTATGATATCGACGGTGATCAACTCTCTTGGGAGATTGAATCACAGTCAGCAGGAGCTAATTTTGCTATCATTTCAGGCTCTCAAGTAATTATTTCTCCACCGAATGACTTTTTTGGAAATTCGAATAATGAGTGGTTAAATGTAAGTGATGGAACTACTACCTTTTCGCAACTACTGAATATTGAAGTCGTCAGTGTTCCAGATTTACCAGTGTTGACTCTGATGAATGTCAACATAATAGACGAAACTGCTGCTACTCTGGCCTGGTCTGTTTTTGATAATGATGGTGCAGAGGAGCATGGTTTGGAAATTTCTCTTGATGGCATTACGCAAACTAATTTGCAACCATCATGTATTGTTGACAACTCTGGAAATTCAAAAGAATGTGTCACAATGTTGGAAGTTCCGGTAAATCGTAGCGTAACAGTACAAGTTAGGGTGTCAATCTTTGATTCAGAGTTTACCTCTGCAGTAGTTGAATACACAGTTATTGATTTCAATTCGACCGTCACAGTAATTGAAGATACCACAGATGAAGATGATGGTTTTACCGCCTCTTCAACCTTAGTCGCTGCAGGAGTTCTTGGATTGATTATCATGGTTTTGATATTGATGATTCTTCTAAGAGCTATGCGCAGTGAGCCGGTTAACACCAATCAACTGAGTGTAGATGAGGAAGTTGATGTAGTTGAAGAGGAGTTAGGAGTAGATTTATCTCCCACCGGATTACTATCAAGGATTAATCAAAATAAGTGATTAAAGTGGAATATTTCCATGTTTTTTTGGTGGACTCCATTCACGCTTAGAACGCAGTATGTTTAGGGCTCTAATCAAGCGCATTCTCGATTCACTTGGCTCGATAACGTCATCCAGCCAGCCATTTCTTGCGGCAACATATGGGTCGCCAAATTTAGCCTTGTATTCATCAACTAACTGAGATCTAACATTCTCCTTTTCATCATCCTCAGCAGCATTGATTTCTCTTCTGTGAATGATGTTAACCGCTCCTTCTGCACCCATCACTGCTAGTTCGGCTGTTGGCCATGCAATGTTGTAATCGCTACGTAAGTGCTTGCATGACATTGCTAAGTAGGCGCCACCGTAGGCCTTTCTTGTAACCAAAGTCAATTTTGGCACAGTAGCCTCAGCATATGCAAAGAGTAATTTTGCACCATGTCTAATTATTCCGCCCCACTCTTGAACGACCCCAGGCAAGAAGCCAGGGACATCCTCAAGGGTTAGTAAAGGAACGTTAAATGCATCACATGTTCTAATGAATCGAGCCGCTTTGATAGATGCATCAATATCTAAGCAACCGGCTAATACCTTTGGCTGATTGCCAATCACGCCAACAGTTCTTCCGCCAAGTCTGGCAAACCCAATAATGATATTATCAGCATATGAATCAAATAACTCCATGAAATGTCCATCGTCAACAATTTCTTCGACTACCTTTACCATATCATATGGACGATTTGGGTTGTCGGGTACCAATGCTTCAAGATCGGGGTTGAGTCTGTCAGTGGGGTCTGCAGTTTCAATGAATGGTGCAATTGCTCCATTATGGTCTGGCAGGAAACCTAAGATTTCACCAGCCATTTCACAAGCATCCTCGTCATCATCAGCGATTAAACAAGCAATACCTGAGCGTGAAGCGTGCAAACTAGCTCCACCAAGTCCAGCCGCATCAATTTCGCCGTCAATAACCTCTGGAGTTTCAAGCGGAGATGACAGGAACAGTTGACCGTGTTCTTCACCTAAAATCGTAAAATCTGCTAAACTAGCGGCTAAGGATGAAACACCTACAACCGGTCCCAAAACTAAACTGATTATTGGCACTCTACCGCTGCATTGAACTAATCTGTCGAGTAATTCTCCAGTGCCTGCCAAACCAGAAACGCCATCATGGGCTCTTTGGCCACCGCCATCCCACATTCCGATTATCGGAACTTTTGCACGTTCAGCCATTTCAACGATTTTGGCAATTTTTTTGGCATGAGTCTCACCCATACTGCCTCCGTGGACACTGAAATCTTGAGCAAAGCAGTATACTCTGCGTCCATCTATGGTGCCGTGACCAGCAACAACTCCATCGCCTAAAGTTTGGTGAAGAAACATGTTGTGGTCAACTGTTCTGTGGGTGACAAATGAATCAATTTCAATGAACGAATCTTCGTCAAGTAGCATACTAATTCGGTCTCTAGCAGTACCGCGACCGGTTTTTCTAATCGCCTCTTGCTTCTTTAGACCGCCACCTAACCTTGCTTGGTCACGCTTGTGACGTAGTTCTTCGAGTTTATGATTAGATTTGTCTACCATTCAATCACTCCCTCAGAACATTAAGATTTTCTCCACACAGATTTTGGCTGAGTATTTTTGCTACATCCTTATTGTTAGATAATGCATAGTGTACTTTGACGACGGTAGAGTCAGGCGTTGTTACACTGCCATGACCCAGCAAACCCATTTCCTGCTGCTTTCTGCCTTTGGAATAGACATTCATGTCAATCGGTCCGTGCAGGCATTGTGAAGTTATTACTACAGGGATATTTCGATTGACACATCGAGTTAAGGCACGCCAAACTTTAGTGTTTTCAGGTGCGTCTTTACCAGGGTCATCAATTGGTAGGTGTCCAAGTCCAGTGCCGTGAATTACGATAGCCTGCGGGCCTTTAGCAACAATTGCTTCAATCTCATCTTCATGAAGGTAAGGTCCAGCTATAAATTGGGCTATTCTAACATTTTCAGAATATTTTCGTGGAGAAGTGGTAATTTCTGCATTGCTAGAATCTAGTTCTTGTTGGTACACACTATCCATTACTATAGTAGGATTGCCCCCATCGATGCTAACATAGGCGAGTGGTTGGCTATTGACATTTCTAAATGCATCTCGTCTTGTTGAATGTAATTTCCTAACACCTGTTCCGGGTTGGATTGCGCAAGTACCGTCGTGACTTGATGCATGCATGACTACGACAGCAGCATCACCTCTAATCGCTCCTGGCTTCGGGCCGTTAGCAGCCCAAAATACTGCGGAAATTAGATTTTCAGTAGCGTCTGAAGAGCCTCTATCTGACGATCGCTGAGATCCTACTAAGGCAATTCTACCCGGAGGTGCCTTACCTTCGCCCGACCAAGCGAAACACATTGCCGCAGAAGTAACGTGTAGAGTGTCGGTTCCATGAGTTATTACCACGCCTGCGCAACCGTCATCGAATGCTTGTTTGGTTGCATCAATCATTTTATTCCAGTGTTGACATCTAATGTCATCACTAAACATGTTACCTAATTTGACAGCATCGATATTGGCTATTTGAGCAAGTTCAGGAATCGCACTAACCAGTTCTTCGGGTTCGAACTTAGCAACCACTGCTCCAGTTTTGTAGTCAACCTTGGAGGCAATGGTGCCTCCAGTGTGAATAATTCTGACCCGTGGAAGTTTGTCATCAAATGTAATTTCATCATTTTCGATGGCTAAATCTTCAGGTATTTTACCAATAATTTCTATGGATTTGACATCGTCAAGGGGATAACTGGCATTATATCCGTTGACTAATTTAATCGTTACATGGTTTGGGGCAGCAGGATGTAGGATAACTCCTTCATGAGTAGTTTTTCCGTTATGGCCGTCTACTTCGATTTGGACTCTGTGTCCAATATCAGGGATATCGACCATGATGCTTCCATGAATTGGCGGCTCATCAAGAGTTCGCTTCATTGAGATAGGTCTTTGACCTTTTCAACCAAGTCCATACGGCGTAATCTCAAGACACCAATTGGCGTCATTGCTACGGCAATAATGATGACTCCAGCCATCAACTGGTAAGCAACGCTTGGAACAATTACAACAGGAACATAAAATTGCCATGATGAGAATGAAGCAGCTAGGCCAATAGCGCCACCATATGCAAACACTACGCCCACAATACCGCCGATTATACCAATCAATAGACTCTCAAACAACAGCATTGAACCTAGTCGTTTAGTCGAGGCACCAAGAACTCGTAACGTTGCAAGTTCAAAATCTCGCTCGGCAACATTCATGATCATTGTATTGAGCATTACTGCAATGGTGAACAATAGTCCTAGGTACATTATGGCTTGGAAAATTTGAGTTTGTTGCTCAATCAGGCTTTCAATTCCATCAATCAGACTTTGTCGCTCGACTATGCCAACAGAAATTTCACCCAATTCATTGGTCACTTCAACACCGTCTGGTAAATCTAGATATACAGAAGTAGCGTTAATCCCTATTATTTCACTTAGGTCTACTCTAAGGAAATACATCGTTCTAGCAAAGTCTCCTCTTGTAGAACCGACTATTTCGACATCTTGGGGTACACCATTGATTTCAACAGACTGTACATCACCAACTTCCCAATGCAAAAATAGCAACGATCCTTCATCCATCATCACTTGTGGGATAGTATTCTGTTGGGACGGTTTAGTACCGTCCAGTATATTCACTGAACGCATTCCGCTGTCATAATTATCAAGTCCTATTACAGTAAAAATCCGGTCAATTCCATCGGGGTCTGCAACAGATCCAACAGGCATTTCTATCAATAGTTCTGCTGATGAATTAGTGTCTTCAGCCCATTGTAAAACCGGATACTCACCATCTGCGGCAATGTAAACTTGGGCGTCCCAACTTTGGTCATCCTCAATGCCACCAACCAAAGTGTTCTCAATACCGGCAGACATCATTTGGATTGAGCCAAATAACATCAGAGAAATACCAACCGCCAAGAATGTCATTGTCAAGCGAATTGGTCTTCGAACACTGGAGCGTACCGACAGGCCAAGGGTTGTCGGCATCCAAGATGTCAATTTTCTCAGAACATTGGAACCTACTCTCATTTCATTTTGACCACTCAAAACACTTAGTGGCTCAAGTCTACTAGCCTTCAATGCTGGAAAGATACCTGAGAGGAAGACTACAATCATCGTTGGAGTAACAACTGCTGCATAAAGAGAAAACGGAATTTCTCTATCAATTATTGGCACACCAATGATGCTTTGGTAGAAGTCTAACATTGCATTCATGCCATATGGCCCAATCAAGCAACCTACCAAACAACCAATTGAACCAATTATTGCCGGGGCATACAGATATCCAGTCAACAAAGATTTACGTTTTACTCCTAAGGTCCTCAATACCGCAATTTCCTTTGCTTGACTCTGTACGAGTCGCTGTAGACTGAGAATAATTGTAATAGAAGCAATGGCTGCAATCATTATGGTAAATGGAGTTGCCATTCTTTTTGATGCCTCTAAATCTTGACGCATTATTTCGACTTGTTCACTTTGCCCCCTGTCTCTTACCCTAGCGTCAAGTTGGGCAGCATTCAGCGAATCATCAACCATTGATTTTACTTCATCAATCTCATTTCCTTCGTATTCTGTTGTGTCTGGATAGTCAAATGATGGAGTGCCTTCAACATCAAGCAAAATAGTGTTACTTGCACCGATTTCATTGCCAGTTAGACGGGCCATACCAAGCTCGCTCAGGTATCCTACCACATATTCTCCTGCTTCGGGTGGAAATACCGACCCTTCTGGTGCCATGAATATGTGGACTGGGTGGTAGCCATACCCAACGATGGTAAAGTCTGCACTCGTTGCACCCGCACCAATCGTGATGACATCTCCAATCGATAAGTCAAGTGGCTCGATAACGTGAGCATCGATTACAATCTCATCGGCAGATACTGCCAAACGTCCGTCGGAGTGTCCTTCAGGCATCCAAATTCTATCTGAATTAGCATCTGGAGAGATACCGTGCCAAAGTGAATTAATGATCTTGTCTTCATTGCTGTTATTGTAAAACATGGCGCCAGGGACAATATTTCTGCCCTCACAAGAATCCAAACCAAACTCTTCGTAATCCCACGAAGTGGCTAAGTCATCACAAAATTCAGCGACGTCCTCAGCGCTCCATGTAGTGCTGCGGTTATCAATCCACAAATCCGCTAGATTTGCCCCTAACTCATCATCCTCATGCATTGTATCATACATACCACTTAAGTTGTGAGAATAACCACCAAAGGTTAGACCGGCAAAAACTCCCACAGAGACCATGAAAATCACTGCGAATAGCCGCAATTTAGTGCGCCATAGACTACGCGCAAGTCGCTTATTTAGTAGAGATGACATTTTGAGACCTCAGTTCTCTTCATCAGAATTTATCTGTTCATCAGAAATTATTTTCCCGCTATCGATTCTAATTACTCTGGTAGCATACTGCGTTAATCCTTCATCGTGTGTGACAAAAACTGCAGTGATATTTTCCTGTTTGCAAGCCTTAACCAGCGCAGTCATTACTTTTTGAGATGTCTCTGTGTCTAGGTTGCCGGTTAACTCATCGCCGAGCAGT
>CALDPP010000123.1 GCA_937911345.1 uncultured euryarchaeote
CCTGCACCACCAGAACTTGCAGGATCAGTTAGTGATTGTACTGTTCCAGATACTGCATCAGCAATTAGGATTGTATCAGCGTCAACCGCTCCAGCATCCCAGAATATTTCTGAGTTAGAGATGTCAACACCAACATTACCTGTGGCAGACATTGGGTAGAACCATGCATATGGGCTGTTTTCAACCTTCATACCGATTCCATTGGTTCCTCCATCAACTGTAGAGCCGATTGAAGAAACTGAAATGTCTTCAGTGTGTACACCTATTCCATTGTCACCTGCGGTGATTACTGCATCTCCAGTTAGAGTTAGCAGTCCTCCACCTGTCTTGTGGATACCAGTTTCGAATCCGGAGATGGTGGTACCGTCAAGTGTAATGTCGAAACCAAATGTGTTGTCGTCATCATATCCAACGGATCCAGACTGGTCTGAACCGGTGATAACGGAGTTAACATCGTTCCAGATACATCCGTCGTTCCAAACTGCGTTTTGTCCAATGTCGATAGTGTTAGATTCAGTGGTTATTGCATAATCTGCAACATCACAGTTTGTCAAGTACATTCCTACAGCATTAGGATCGTTTACAGCGCTGTCGAAGTTAATATCGTTGTTAGCAATTGTTGGACCGTCCCATGAATTGTCAACAGGTTGTCCTTCTTGGATTTGCAGTGCAATTTCACCAGCCCAAGAGCCGCCACGAGTCAAGGTAAATCTCATCTCATAACCAGCGTCAAGTGTAAGTGGGAGAATTTCTGAATATCTTCCACTCATTGGTATGTAGTCATACGCTGATGAGGATGAACCGCCAATCTTTCCAATGGTAGTTCCGGTACCTCCACCTGTGTTACCAGAGATCGGAGGGAATCCAGTTGTTGTGGTTGCCCATGTACCTACTGGAGCTACTTGGAATAGCATGTAACTTCCATGCCATCCGTCACCATATTGGTCAATTCCCTTCATCTCGTAAACAATAGCACTTCCACCATTGTTTTGGATTAGTACTCCATCCATGGTGTTAGAGTAAGCGGTTGGGAAACTGCTTGGGTTAGAGGTACCCATTCCATTGTATGGACCTCTGTAACCTGGCTCAACACTGAGTAGACCTGGTACACCAGGGTCCCAGAATTGCTTAGGATTGTTGTTTATTGTGCTTGATGCAGACCATGCTCCAGCTGAAGCCTTAATAATTTCAAAACCACCGCCATTTGCACCATCTCCGTACGAGTCTTCAAGGTTGAAGAAGTAAACACCAGGTGCTGTAAAGATTAGCGGACTTGGGCTTCCGTCAGTATCAGAGGTATCTCCTTCACTGCCAGGATTCCAAGATCCTAGTGCACCGCTTGGGTCCTTGTAGTTAACAGTCAATTCACTGATGTAACTACCACCCTCATGAAGACGGATTATCATCTCATCTCCAGATGCAAGGGTATAGGTTACGTCAGGTGATGTACAAGCGACTGAACCACCTGTACCCAATCCGTTACCAAAGCCACCGCATGAAGAAGTCCATGTGATGTAGTGAGTTCCATCATCTGGTTGTGGTGAGTTCACACCAGCAACGATGGATTCTACAACTTCGCCCGGCTTCTCTAATGAATCAGCATAGATAGCGTATTGTCCTGGGTTGTTGATGGTGTTTCCTGTAGCATCGAAATCTCCGTCTTGTGCTCTGATAGCCATGTTTGCTTGGTTGTTGAACACGTTGTTTTCGATGGAGACCATTTCTGTAGATGCTGTGTAGACACCCCAGTTACCACCATTGAAGGTGTTACCGGAAATCATAGGCATAACTGATGAATCATCCATGTATCTAACGTGCATACAAGTGTTACATGTCATTACGTTGTTTGATATGACGGTCAAGTCTGCGTCAGAATCTGGCCATGCCATGACGTTGTATCCGGATGAACCAACGAAGGTGTTTCCATCGATGACCACATTGTCAGAACCAATTTGCTCGTGAGCAACGCTTGTTGTACCAGCAGAGTTCCACTCTGAATCAAAGAACGCAACACCGATAGTACAGTCACTGAAAGTGTTTCCAGAAATAGATGCTGATGTCACACCACTCAGTCTTACACAATAATCCAAGTCGGAATATAGCGTAGGGTAGAAGAAGTAACCTCTGTAGTGGTTGATGAAACTGTTTTCGATGCTAACAGTAGATGGTAGGTAGGTGTTGTATGATCCGCTGATAGAGGAGAAAGTTCTGTCACCAGTTCCGGTAGCGAATCCAGCAATGTTGTTTAGAGTAACACCATCAAAGTCTAGATTTAGAGCACCTTCATTGTCTCCACCTTGTAGACCACCGATTAACAGACCAACGACGTCGCCGTTTTCAGTTTCAGGATAAAGACCGTTGATTTCACCGCCATTCATTGTGATGGTAGTACCGTATGGGACATCTGTTCTCCATTCTGTGATACCTGTACCATATTCTGTGGTGTAACCTGTGTCAAAGATGACTGCATTATCAAAAATGTATTCAACGCCGTCTTTGAGTTCTAGGCTTCCAGTATCAATCATGATAGCTTTACCTGTTAGGTCAAGTGTTGATGTTCCATCTTGGAAACCTTCAGTGTCACCATATTCGACCATGCCGTTAGAGTAGGTTCTTGTTGTAGAACTCGAGAATCCAGTGCCTGCACATGGAGCAACCATGACGTAGTCTGAGTTTGTACCACAAATTCTGACGTCGATTTGATCTGTTAGACCAAATGTCTCATAGTTAACAGACACTAAGTCGCTAACGGCATCAGTCAATGTCGGTGTAGCTTGTATGTATCTAAAGTCACCATCATTGGTACTTGAATCAGTCCAAGAATAAGAGACCATACCAACAGTAGACAGTGTATATGTGTTGAACAGTGATGTGAAATCATCCTTACCTGCTGCGTCAAAGTCGTAAACAGAGAATGTTAATCCGCTTGTAACACCATTTGCATCTGTGGTTCCAGATGATGATGTAGCAGCATCTCTACTTGATATTACTACATTTGTTGCATCTAGTGGGTTACCCAGATCGTCAGTAATTACTGCAGTGTATGTACGGTCTCTGTCAAACTTACCAGTTGAGGTAGAGTCAAAGACAAGCATGTTTTCATCGACTGAACCATCGACGAAAGTAATGGTGTTACCGTCAGTGACCTCAATGTCAGCAGTTATGGAAGATGCAATATCAACGTCATTCATTGTAATTGATCCTGTTCCATCTGCTTTTATTCCGATGTCGTTGGAGTTAACAGTTAACAAGTCAAAGTTGTGGTTACCAGCGCTTTGCGCTCCAACTCTTAATCCAACAGCGCCGTTAGATAGTACAGTATTAGCAACCATTGTGTCAACATCGTTGGTCAGGTAGATACCTGTGCCAAGTCCATTAAAGTCAGAATTCTTGATTTCTTGGAAACCTGTGCTGGTTGATTCTGTGTAGAATCCATAGTTACTGTTGGCACCAAGTCCAGAATCATCAACATCTAGGCCATCTACGTAGACCAAGTTGTTTCCAGATACTCTTACTGCAAATGCTGCAGGGTCATCGATATCTACATTGGTTAGTTTAGTGATTGTGTCGCCCTTGATATCGAAACCTACTGTTGCGCCTGTAATATCAGAGTTGGAAATAGTTACTCCCTTACCGGCAATCTCTTCGGAGTAGTCTCCGAACTGTGATGGGTCATCACCTGATCTTGCGAGTACCTCGACATTGTCTTGGAAGTTGTTCCCATAGAAGTTAGCATAGGTTCCGTGATATCTGTGGAACATATCGAATTTCAATTCTACCTTAGCAATGCTTGAGTCTGTCAAGTCAAGTGTTGGCCACTCAAGTAGCATGTTCATACCAGGACTTAGGTATGATGCACCTCTTGCCATACAGGTTTCGTAGCTGCTTGTAGATGTTGGTCCGACAGATGTGTCATGGTAAGTTCCTAGATTGGTAATCAAGTTAGTACCAGGTCCATATGTACCGATAAGTGGTTCTTGATGTCCCCAAGAGAAGTATGGTCTTGATGATACTCCGATTGGCTCTGGAGTGTCACCAGGGCCGAGTCTGAAACCAAATTCGCTAGGATATCCATTAGATGTAGCTCCATATAGACCACCAAGACTGTTTGGTGAGTTATAGTAGTTTGAGTACATGTTGGTACCCCATCTCCATGGATTCAATGACAAACCAATATAGTTACAATCCCAATTTGG
>CALDPP010000124.1 GCA_937911345.1 uncultured euryarchaeote
ATGGTTTCGCATATTCGTTGAAGACAGATGTCTCCCACGTTATGTACAGAACTGTACAACCTAACAGAGCACAAAGCGACTATGGTCCAAAAGAGTGGTCAACAACTTCTTGGTCGATGGCACCATTTGAAGAGACCAGTTCACAGTGTACGTTGTTGAACGGTGAAAACGGGACAGTGCTGAGATCTAACCTACCAATTCCGGATACAGTATCCGGACAAGTTCACTACAAGGCAATGCTTGGTACACTTAGCGGTGGAGATTTGTATCTATACCCGCCAAACGGTGATTACTACGTGTTGGAATTAGAATATCGTGCGGACTACGGTAGTTTGTTTGGTGCATTATTCATGTTCCTAGTTGTAGCAGGTTTCGTTTGGGGAGGTCTAGCAATATGTCTACGTATGATGCTAGTCGATGAAAACGAAAAGGAATTTGCTGATGCCCTCTTGGAGGACGGCAGTTAAGCCGAGGTGTTCTCATGGCACAATCAGACCAATTCAACGGCCGTTTAGGTCTAATTTTTGCATCGATTGGTGCTGCGATAGGAACCGGAAACATTTGGCGATTTCCTAGAATGGTTGGTGCCAATGGTGGAGGAACTTTCCTAATACCATGGCTAATTTTCTTGTTTGCATGGTCGATTCCGCTAGTAATTGCTGAATTCGCTATGGGTAAGCGCAGTAGAACAGGTACCATCGGTACTTTCAGAATTTTCGCTGGTAAGAAATTCGCCTGGATGGGTCTTTGGACTGCATGGATATCTACAGCTATCGGTTTCTATTACGCAATTGTTGCTGGTTGGACAATCAAGTATTTCCAACTTGGAATAACCGGCGGACTTACCGGTGATGGTGTAGACACCACCGAGGTTTGGAATGCATTTCTACAGTCGCCAGGCCAAGTTATCTTCTTCCAATTCCTGGTTATTTGTCTAACACTTGCAGCAATTTGGAAGGGTGCTAAAGCGATTGAGAAGGTCAACGTTGTACTGATGATTTCCCTATTCGTATTATTATTCATGTCACTATTCCTATCACTTTGGATGGACTTTGAAGATGGCACACTTGATGGTGCAACATTCATGTTTTCCGTTGACTTTGATTTACTGTTCGAACCTGAAATATGGATAAATGCACTTTCGCAATCAGCATGGTCCTGTTCTGCTGGGATGGGTATGGCAATTACTTATGCAGTTTACATGAGAAAAGATGAGGATACTGTACTCAATGCTTTCACAATGGGACTTGCCAACAACAGCATTTCTATTATCGCTGGACTTGCTGTACTGTCCTCGATTTTCGCAGTAAGCAGCGACCCACTAGCAACCGTAACCGGCGGTTCTTCGGCTATCACTTTCCTTGCCCTGCCTGAAGTTTTCGCTCAAGCACCTGGAGGCTCAGTCGGGCCATTCATTATGATGTCAGGATTCTTCCTTGCGCTATCATTTGCCGCATTGACTTCAATGATTTCTACCGTCGAATTGTGTGTAAGAAACTTCGTCGATCACGGTTACAACCGAGAGCGCTCAGTTGCAATTACTGGTCTAGCACTGTTCATTTTCGGTCTGCCTTCTGCAGTAATTTGGATTAAATTAGATTCCGCAGGCGTTGCTTTCCCTGAATTTTTGGAGGTTCAAGATCACATCTGGGGCTATGGATTGATGTTCTCAGGATTGTTCATTGCCTTCTCGATTTGGAAGTATGGTTACCTAAGATGGAAGGCCCAAGTTGAAGCTGGTGAAGCACCGGGCGGATTCAAAGGCTACCTAGGCGTAGGTGTCTCAGCATTCCGTGATGATTTTATCAACACCGGTGATAATGATATCGAAGTTGGTCGTTGGTGGGACATCTTGCTTTATATCGCGTTCCCGATACTGTTTACCGTCCTGATGGTGTCTTATTTCAGCGATATGATAGCAAATACGCCAGATGTTTGGAATCCAGCCAACCCGAAAGGTCTAGGGATTATCCTTGCGTTTTGGGGAGTAATTGCAATATCTTTCATTTTCCTAAACAAGTATCTGATTCAGCGACCGATTTTTAGGAATATACCTGAAGGTGCAGATGTCGACATCTCTACCTTGCCAGGCGGCGATGATGACAAAGTCCACCAACTTGGTGACTTAGTACCAGGATTCGAACATCTCGCATCAGAAGATGCTGTGTTCGAAGCAGAAGCAGTTTGAAATTAGGGGGCTGTTGAGGTGTCAGACCTCGTTAGGAGCCTAATCACAGGGTTTCTTACATCGATTGTATTGTTATTCCTAGTTTATTGGTTTTGGAAATTATATGACCGTCCAAGTAAAAAACAACTCGAGTTACAAGAAGAAAAACGAGAAAAGCGCAAGGAAGAACGCATGTGGCAGGCTATTGAAGCAGAGATGGAAAAAGAGCGTGAACAAGCCGAAGCACTTGCTTTAATTGAGCGCAAAAAGGCAGAAATGCGTGCAAGAGCTCAGCCACCAGCAGCAGGAATAATGCAGAATGCGCTTGCTACACTTGATTCACCAACTGAAGGTGATGAATACAATGACCGATTCAAGCCAGAGATTAGCGAAATTCAAGAAATCCTTGTCGATGAGAATATCGAACAGCAAGAAATTGATGATAGTGATGTGCTACTTGCTCCCGACATAGTTGAAGTTAGACAAGATGAAGGGTCTAGCGATTCAGAAATAACCGATGAACTACTTGAGACTGAACTGTCAATAGAAACCGAGGAAGTTAATGAAGGAACAAATGATAGGGAAGAAGAGACTGTGGCTGATGATTTAGCAGAGACTGAATCGGATGATACAAACTCAAACGAATTTGAGCCGGAAGATCAGGAAGAAGTTGATTGGGACAAACCCTCAGATGAAGAAGATGGCTGGGCAGTCGGTTGGTAAATCAGTTCCTTGATAAGATTCCATGCGAAGAGGTCATGAACAATCACCTTGTGGATTTACTCATGGTGCAACGCCCACGCGGTACTCGAGACTTCACCCCACAGGTGATGAATCGCCGTCTAGCGTTTGAGCAATTGCTAGAAAATTGTGCTCGAGCGAGTGGATTTAATCGAGTACAGACACCGATTTTTGAATCGCTTGACTTATTCACGGCAAAATCAGGTCCAGGAGTAATCGCTCAGTTGTATAACTTCGAAGACAAGGGCGAGCGACAACTCACCCTTCGACCAGAACTTACTGCACCAGTAATGCGCATGATTGCTGAAGAAATGCGTAACGATACCAAACCACTACGATTGTCCTATTATGGCCAATGCTATCGTTATGAGGAATTCAAGAAGGGGCGTTATCGGGAATTTTTCCAATACGGCGTTGAGTTAATCGGTGCCTCAGGACCGCTGGCTGAAGCAGAAGTAATTGCCCTAGCCATCTCAATGTTGGATGCTTGTGGACTCAAAGATTGGCAAATTCGCATCGGTCATGTTGGAATCCTCAAAGGGGCATTGAGTGGACTTGGGCTGTCTTTAGAAACGCCAACTGGAGCAAGCGAGCCACCAGTTGCTAGTGCAATGCGTTTCCTCGACAAGGGTGACGATGCCGGATTAGCCAATCTATTGGAAACAAATGGTATTGCAGCAAGTAACGCTGCACCGCTTAGAGCGCTTGCTGATTTAGAGGGAGGTAGTGAAACACTTGGTCCAGCTAGAGAAATACTATCCTCACTTGATGGAGTTTCTTTGGAAGCCTTAGATGAGTTACAAATCACGCTTGATGCGGTTGTTGCACTTGCACCTGCGCCACCATCTCTAGCAGTAGATTTGACCGTAGCAAGAGGTCTAGATTACTATACGGGAATGGTATTCGAAGTAATCGTCCCTTCAATGGGTGGAGAAGGTCAGGTACTTGGTGGCGGTTCCTACAAGTTGCTACATTTGTTTGGTCTACCGGACTTAGATCCATGCTGTGGTTTCGGTCTTGGATTTGACCGTGTACTATTGGCTCTAGAGGCTCAAGCAGTAGCTGAAGGCCGAGAAGAAGTTGTACCAGGTGAATCATCCGATAAGCCAATGATTGCAGTTATCCCATTCAATATTGATGTGCAAAAGGTCCTGCCAATTGTTGGTCAATTAAGACGTAGTGGCGTTAGAGTAGAGTTAGAACTGCGTGGCAGAAAAATTGGCAAAGCGATGGGTTGGGCTGATTCAATAGGTGCTGATTACACATTCGTAGTAGGTCCAAGAGATTTGGAGGCCGGTAATGGTATGTTGAAGTCGCTATCTACAGGCGAACAAACAGCAGTTGCTCTAGACGCTGAATCGATTGCTAACTCGTTATGAGTTCACTCTTCTACTTCAGGTCGGCGTTGGTTGATGAATGCCGCCATAGCGATTGCTGCAGATGCAACAACGAGGGTGAATCCCGGAGTGTCTTCAGATGGGGTAGCCCCTAATTCGCCACCTTCTTGGAAGGTTTCTTCCCAAGATGCTGGGTCAACTGGTAATAACAAACTACCTTCTTCTCCGAGTTCAATTGAAAATGCGCCCGGGGTGCCTGATGGGAATCCAAAGAGCCCACCATCATTGTAATCTCCTTTGACTTTCATTGTCACTTCAACCAATGGATTAGCATCTCTGCCGTCCCAAGTTTCATTGCC
>CALDPP010000125.1 GCA_937911345.1 uncultured euryarchaeote
TCGACAAAATGCTTTACAAAACCAATGGCGAGACAGCAGTCACCAATGATGGTGCCAAGATTGTAGCCGAATTGCTGGTTAAACATCCGGCGGCCAAAGCCTTTGTTCAATTGGCAGAATCCCAAGAGAACGCCTGCGGCGATGGTGTTACAGGTTGCATAATCTTTGCCAGTGAATTAATGCGAGAATCCGGTGTTTTGTTAGAAAAAGGTCTCCATCCACTCGTTTTGGTAAACGGCTTTCAAGATGCTATGCATCAAACGATAGATATTCTTGAAGGGATTTCGAAGCCAGTCAGTATTGAAGATACTGAAATCTTAGAATCGATTGCTAGAACAGCAATGACAGGTACTTCCGTAGAATCTGTTAGTGGAGTTTTAGGGAAATTAGTGGTAAGTGCAGCACAACATATTGCTCGGGAAAGCGACGGAGCCTGGATTATTGATACCGAACTAGTTAGGATGGCAAAAAAAGGCACAGGCAGTCTTTCTGATACAAAATTAGTCAAAGGGATTATCATTGATAAAAATCTAGATTTGGAAAAATTACCCAGGAAATTAGATAGCGGGAAGGTTGTAGTTCTATCCTGTCCGTTAGAGATTGAAAAGACGAGCTATGATGCTGAAATTGAAATTTCAACCACTGAGCAGTGGACCTCATTCATGGCCGCTGAGGAGAAAATTCTCAATCACAAAGCAAAACAAATAATCGACAGTGGTGCAAAAGTGGTTTTTTGTGCAGAAACAATAGATGCAAGAATCATGCATCAACTGGCTGATAACGATATCTGCGTATTAGCATCCATGGAAAAATCCGGTGCAGAAGATGTAGCCTTGGCGACTGGGGCATTGTTAATCGATCATGTTGACAGTATCGATGATACTACATTGGGGAAGTTTGAGTCCATGACCGTAGAGACTTTCGACAGTGCTGAAGGCTTACGAGACCGGCTTTACTTGAATGTAGGCGAGGATTCGGGATTGACAACAATCGATGTTTCAGGTGGTGGCGGAGCAACTAGTGAAGAATTCATCCGTGGACTGTATGATGCTCTTAACTCAGTTGCTAAATCAATAGAGTCTGGTTACGCCTTATGCGGTGGAGGAAACTCTCACATTACGGTGGCACTACAACTCAAAGAATATGCTGAATCAATATCCGGTAGAGAAAGGTTAGCAGTTGAAGGATTTGCTAGAGCATTAGAATCAATTCCTGCAACTTTAGTATCAAATTCTGGCAACAACATGCTCGATGGTCTACTGGAACTTCGCTCGCAGATTCGTTTAGGAGGACAGAATTGCGGCATCAATATCAATGGCAAAGTAGCCACATTGGAAGACGTTTGGGAATGCACGGATACCGTAATCCACGCCCTTGAAGCAGCCTGTGAAACGGCTTGTGGACTGTTAAGAGTCGACCAAGTAATCTCTGCCCGTGGCGATTAATTCGATAGGTTCAGACAAGATCTACAATAAATCGATGGATTCGTACTATGACATTTTCAACGCCTCTATTGTTAGAGTCATAATCAAAAATTAAATAAAATTCCCAACAGCAAGTAGATTCAGAAATCAGGACGTGTTCAGCAATGACTGTTTACGGAGATTTAGTTACCGCCATTGAGATATTATTCGCATTGATTTTGATTCCTCCATTTATTCTCTGGGCTTACTTCAAATTCAATAAGGGATACTTTCCTCGAGAAGTCAAGGGAGAGGCTCTAGTAATTGTTGCGGGTCTGGTAATACCATTGACCTTTTTTCATGCCCTATTCAGCGGTTTGAACGATTGGGAAATGGGTTACTCGGACCTTGATGCCGTCGTTATACCTCCATTTATTGTGGCGTGGCTGAGCTTCGTAATTTGGACAACGCTCACGCCAAGTGCTCTAATGTTGATTGGCATTAGATTGGGGCTAGTAAAGGAAAGAATGGGTCCAGCTGGGGCAAGGAAAATGTGGGATTATTTTCTTGTTTGGAATAAAATGTTGAGGATTTGGGCGGAGCTCAACAAATGGGGGGCAATTCTCGTCTTCTTGGGCTTCACGGTCGCCTTACCAATCTACGCCAACATTGTCGACTCACAACCAACTGCTTACATCTTGTTCTGTTTTCCTCTCTTCTTTGCCATCTTGTACTTCTCTCAGGACCGTTCTAAAGCACCCAAGTCAACCAATTTCAGCACCCCAACTGGTCTTGTGGAATTCGCTGAAGTGATGAACAGAATGCAAGAAACAGGATTTATGGAAAAGGTCGAGGAAGGCGGGGGGAAAGTCTTGGGCGTAGAAGGAGTTGCTAAACTTCTTCTAGATAATTCACAAACTAATGTGAACGACATTCCTAAAGATGAACAAGTGCAGCGCTATGTCATTTCAAAGGAATTCGTCTGGGCATACATATTTGCCTTTATGTGGCCAGGACTTGACAGATTCTACTTGGGCGATAACCGCAAAGGGGCCCTCTTCTCCGTCTCGGCCTTAATTCTCCTCCCAACCATTGTTGGAAGCTTGGTGTTATGGTTGGTGAACTTACTCAGCGTATACAGTAGAACAGACGCCTACAATTTGAATGCGATGCGGGAAGCCTCACCAACTAGTTCGGTACCAGGACCTTTTGTTTAGTCGCCCAAACAAAGGGTAGCGGTATGTTCATACGGCTCAAAGAAGACCACATATTGGGTCGCATAAATGACAGCGTCAATGAAGCCAAGAGCCTTGCTTAGCGTCTATGATAAAACAGGTATAGTTGAATTTGCTAAATCATTAGATAGCCTCGGATTTGAATTAATTTCAACCGGGGGAACAGCAAGAAAGTTGCAAGAAGCCGGGCTTACAGTAATCGGAGTTTCTGAGGTCACTGGTCACCCAGAGATTTTTGATGGCCGGGTAAAATCATTACATCCGGCAATACATGGGCCTTTGTTAGCACGTCTTGAGAGCGAAGAAGATAGGAACGGCTTAGCAGAATTGGGCTACGGGCCAATAAGCATAGTAGCATGTAACCTATATCCGTTTACTGATGCAGCAAACCAAGAACCAAAATTGGACGATCCAGACTTGTTGGAAATGATTGATATCGGTGGGCCGACAATGGTTAGAGCATCAGCAAAAAATCATCGTAATGTAATCACGGTTTGCAATCCTGATAATTATGCTAAAGTTGTCGAAGAATTACATTCAGCAGGCTCTTATGAATCAGTATCGCTAGCCTTTCGCCAACAACTTGCTCTTGAGGCGTTTGAGCACACAGCAGCCTATGATGCAGCGATTTCAGATGAATTACACGCTCGCTGGATTGGTAGAGCCGAATCATTTGCTGATAAATCAGAGCAAGAGATGAGATTACCAAATGCCTTGATTGCTTCTGCGGCAAAATTACACACCTTGCGCTATGGAGAAAACGGCCATCAGTCTGCAGCATTATACATCGATCCAAAGGTGATTGGTACACATTCAACATTAGTTACGGCACACGTCGAAGGAGGCAAACAGATGTCTTACAACAACTACTCCGATGCTGATGCTACGCTACGATTATGTCGCTCACTATCTACTGATGAATGGCCAGAAACCCCTCATGCCTGTGTTATTGTGAAACACAATAATCCGTGTGGAGCAGCATTAGGCAAGACTCAAGTTGAGGCTTATGAAGCAGCATTAGCAAGCGATCCAGAGTCGGCATTTGGCTCAATTATCTGCTTCAATGAACCTGTAGACGTCGACACTGCGAAAGCCATGGAGCCATTGTTTATTGAAGTTCTAATGGCGCCAGGCTATAATGAAGATGCTAAATCAATAATCATGCAGAAAAAGAATCGCAGAATTTTGACCATAGAATCGCCCAACAACAGACTGGCCCCTTTAGAGAGAATATTGGTAAAGAAACCAATCGAAGGCGGTTGGATTGTTCAAACCGAAGAGGCTCCAATAATTGATTGGACAAAAGCAAAAGTAGTCACAAAAGCAGAACCTAGCCAAGCCCAGATTGATAGCATGAAGTTTGCCGTAAGAGTTTGTGAGCAAGTCAAATCAAATGCCATTGTTATGGTTCAAGGCACGGCCACAGTCGGCATTGGACCAGGACAGACCAGTCGTGTAGAGGCGGTGAAAATAGCTGCAAGAAGAGCTGGAGAGCGAGCCAAGGGTTGTGTACTTGCATCAGATGCGTTTTTCCCATTCAAGGACGGTTTGGAACAGGCAGCAAATGCAGGGGCATCATCTATTGTACAACCCGGTGGCTCGATTCGTGATCAGGAAGTTATCGATGCAGCAGACGAGTTAGGCGTCTCCATGCTGTTCACCGGACATCGATTGTTTAGGCACTGAAAATCGAAGCAATCAAAGCAAAGCGCTACTTCCTCCAATTATGGCAACAGGTGGAGGCACAACGCGAGTTGCCAGCGCAAAAGATCCATTGCGTTGCGCAATATTGATTTCAGGCTCAGGCAGTGGTATGCAAGCAATGCTGGAACACCAACAAAATCCAGATTGTATGCATATAACAGCCGTTGTTGTCAGTAACAAATCTGGGGTAAAAGGCATAGAGCGAGCCGAAAATCTAGACGTGCCAACTGTAGTAATTGAGGCATCATTGGATTTGGAAGGCGATGAAAGAAGAATTTCCCATGAGTTAGAAATTGAACAAGCATTACTTGATTACGAAGTAGAATTAGTAATCCTTAGCGGATATATGCGTTTACTTAGCCCACAATTTGTTGCCCGCTGGGAAGGTAAAATACTCAACATCCATCCATCCTTGTTACCAGATTTCCCAGGTGCACACGCACATAGAGACGTGATTGCATCAGGAGCAAATAAATCCGGTTGTACGGTACATTATGTCGATGCTGGAATGGATACAGGTGAAATTATTGCGCAATGTGAAGTAGAGGTATTTCCAGAAGATACAGAAGAGACATTAGCCGCTCGAGTAAAGCAGTTTGAACATATTCTATATCCAATGGTAGTCGATGCTATTGCCGGTGGAGATTTTTCAAATCTGAGGTTTGATTGAAATTATTAAACTCACTACAAATCGCCCTATTCTCAAAGTCCGGGAATTTAGCAAAGAGACCAGTTAGTGAAGTTGCATCCCAATCTATCTCTGCAGGATTAGAAATTCTAGCAAATAATGGCTGACGATTACCAAACTCGTCGATTGGTACACAATTATCTTGCGATATCAATTCCTCAATTCCAATCTTGGATATGTTAAACGCATCACAAGGAATTAACAAAACATCGTCATTTAGTTGGCTAATCGCCCAATGAACAACATCTAAGACGCCTTGGCAATCAATCGGGTCAACCCACACCTCGCCAGTAAAATCGCCCAACCTATCATTACTCCCACACAGAGTAATTATTCGTGAAACATTGGCTTTCACACACTCAGCATGAATTCTATCTACGCCACCAAACATATTTGATTTATCTTCTCCCATTCGAGTGCTTTTGCCGCCAGCAAAAATTAGTATGGTGGTCATTCTAATCGTCAATGTAATTCATCAAGTTTGTTCATGGCATCTTCGAGTTCCTCAAGTAAGCTTCTCACTCTCTCCATTAGCGCCTTTCTTTCGCGACTACTACGCGCCTCAGGCAACCATTCAAGCAATCTTCTAACGTCTTTAGCATCCCTTTCGACAGTCCATTGAAGAACTGACTCCATTACAGGGTCTTCAGTTGGCAAGAATCTCTCGGCCATAATACCACGATATCTTCTAAGCGCATCAATTATCCTGTTGTAATAGTTTATTTCTAATCCTTTCAAATAATTCTCCGCCCCCCGGAGCAGAGACCACTAAATCGCGTAGCTGTGAACTATTTTCTTTCCTCACAGAGATGAATAACATCGCAATTTGATGCCATAACGGGCTTTGTTGCGCCATAGCGACTAACCATTCGTCATCGGGCACAGGATGGCCACTACGGTTCATTTCCTCCGCAATCTCAAGGATAATTTCCATCGGTTCTTGATTACCAAACAAATGAATTAACGCCATCCATGGGTCTTCACCTAATTCTTCGGTTGAAAGATTAGCCAAAAGTAAGCCGGCTAGTTTCAAATCTTCTCTTCCATGTCGGCGCCATAGAGCAGGAATTAGTTTTGCTAACCTGCGAGGCTTATCTTTGCCATAGGTCAGCAACCAAGATGCAATGGTTCGCATTTCAGGGTCAGGGCAGCCATAATGGGCAGAAAACCCCCCGTGGTCTGCAGTGATATCAGCCCTAGGCCTAGCGATCATCCCAGGATTTCCTGCTGCGTAGGCATTGCTGAGAAATTTCAAACACCGACGATTGGATTTGAGAACTTTTGGCGTAGATTGCTCAAGAAACTGGTCAAGTTTAACGTTCATTTTTTGGCCCCATCTGCCGCTTTCTTGCGAACGACATCAAACAAGTCGCCTACCAAACTTACTGAATCTCTCAGCGTTCCTAGCATTTTATCAATAACATTTGGATCTTCGAATTTTTCTCTGACAATCTCTCGCAACTCTTCTTCAATTCTGTGATGTTCATTGTCATCAATTTGGAATATATCTCTCAAGTGAGCGAGTACTCTAAATTCATCTCTCGATAAAGACGCATTTACAATAGCAATTTCGAATACTTTGGTGTAAATCTCATGGGCTTTTTTGGTATCTATAGGCTCGCCACCCTTGACATCTTCCTCATTTCGGATGGCTTGATAGATTTGAGAAGGTTCATCTTCACTCAGTCCAAGTGCACTGGCTAATTTGATGATTAACCGTTTTTCTTCTCTAGTCAGAACTTTGTCCACTAGCATCACTGAAATGGTGCTGTGGAACGCCTCCAGACTGTAGGAAATAGGTTCGGACACAACCCTCCCATGCACTTACTATTATTGAATTAGTTGCCATCGAAAAAACGAAGAATATAGGAAATTCTGACAAGAGCATTCAATAATGATGTGCTGCCACGGCTGTATGTTCACATTCCATTCATACAGCGACTTTCTGGTCGTTGTTTTGGTTTTGAGGGCTTTCCCTCATCCGTTTTGGCCGGTCTGTGGACTATGAGGAATTCATATGGCAAAGAAACATAATAATCGAGGAGGCAACAACTCGAAAGGAAATAAAGCAATGAAATACATGGTTCGTGCTGACATTAAGGTCAACGGAACCGTGCAAAGAAAAGACATCATCGGTGCAATCATGGGTCAGACAGAGGGCCTACTTGGAGACGAACTAGAGTTAAGGAAACTTCAGAGAACCGCAAGAATTGGTCATGTAGATGTGGAAATGGAAAACAGAGGTGGCAAAGTTCACGGATTGATTCTAATTCCAAGCAGTCTAGATAACGTTGAAACAGCAATTATCGCATCATCTTTGGAAACAATTGACAGAATAGGACCTTGCACTGCAAAGATAACAGTAATGGAAATACAAGATATTAGAGCTACAAAGCGAACTGTGGTTGTTGACAGAGCTAAGGAACTACTTCTCGACTTAGTTAACTCTGGTGAAGCCGCATCAAAGACAGTCATCGAAGAAGTGCGCTCAGTGTTAACCGTTGGAACAGCAAAACAATTCCACGGGCTAACTTGTGGACCAAACATTGAATCTTCCTCTTCACTAATCGTAGTTGAGGGAAGAAATGATGTAAGGAATCTACTCAACTGCGGCGTTAAGAATGCTATTTCAGCCGACGGCGCAGGCTCAATCAAGCAAGAATTGATTGACCTTGCTAACGGTAAGGAAACAGTAATCCTAGCAATCGATGGCGACCGTGGTGGCGAGATGTTGTTTAGTCAGTTAAACCAAATGATGAAGGTTGATTTTGTCGCTCAAGCACCAGTTGGACAGGAGTGGGAATTATTACCCCAGAAGACCATAACAAAGTGCTTGTCGATGAAGGTTGAAGCATCTAAGTTTGCTCATCAATTGAAACAAAAGCAGGATGCAGACGATAAAAAAGCAGGAGTTGAGGATAAAAACTGGGCTGAGGATATGGAAGAGACATTTGAAAAACCATCAGCACCAAAAGAAGTCCAAGAATTCTTTACTCATCTGGATGATGTTCCACCACGTAAAGCAGTCTTTGTAATGATGGATGGAACAGTAACAGAACCAGTTGGGCCAAAGGATCTTGCTACAGCAGCTAATGAAGCAGACGGGGCAATTGCCATAATTTACAACGGCACAATTAGTGACAAGACCCTAGATATCGCTTCTGAAGCAGCGATCGAGACCGTTGTCGGTACAAAGGAAGGTAAAGGCTACGGTAAGCGTGACGATGTACAAACATGGCTTGCCGAAGTACATCGCTGAACCTACAATTCAACGAGCATATAATGAATTGAAGCCGCTCTGCGGCAAACATGAGCGACGAGCCACCCGCTTGGCCTGACGATGACGAGGACCCCTTCGGCCCTGTTTCTGATGAGACCGAAGATGCCAAAACCAACCCAACTGAAGAGGAAATAGTTGAGTCAGAACACGATGAAGAGCAAGAAGATCATCTTGAACAATCATCCAACGCTGAAGAAACTCCAGTTCCGTGGAGTTTGCCCGTACGAGTGGCCCCGGTATTAGCAATGTCTGGGGAAGATGTGGCAGAATATCCATTAAATGAATCACCTAACGGTAGGAAAAACACCTCACTTATCGTTAGTGATAACCTGATTAGAATCATAGAGGTCACTTATGATGATGATGGTCAGCGAAGACTAAACGTGAAAGCAGTTTTGAAAAATGAGCTAACCGGCTTTTCACATAGCCATAATGAATTAATGCATAAGCATCAATGGATGTGGATAACTTCATTCTTGGTCGGTCTTGCGACACTCTTTATTCCATTTATCGGATTTCTTGGACAGATACTTCTGGCTGTAGGCATAGTTGGTTGGACATACATGCATCTCGAGGTACACACTCTTGAATTTTCGACTAGTGGCTCCAAGCACAAAGTAGCGTTTACCGGTTATGGGTCAAACAGACCAATGTTTAGGGCAAGTATGGCACTCCTTGGACCAACGATTGCAAAATATATGGATACAGGAGAATTTGATACTGAATCAATCACGAATTTACATGAATCCTTGGCAATCCCTGTTCAACC
>CALDPP010000126.1 GCA_937911345.1 uncultured euryarchaeote
TTGAATAAACCGACTTGTACCACGCCTGCAATTTTTAAAATATCGACTTCAAGGGCTTCAGGTTGCTTCAAATTTGGACCGCAGTGTGCGTCTGCGATATAATTTCCATTATCAGTTACTACAGGATTGTCTCCTGCCATTCGGCAATTCACTCTACAATCAAGTAATCTGGTTAACTGACGGATTGTCGCTTGGTGAGAAAAAGGCGTAATTTCAATCGGTAGTGGAAATGCCCCAAGAGTATCTACCATCTTTCTCTCATCAGCCACAACTACCATTGATAGAGATTCTTGTGCGACAATTTTTTCCCTTAGTAGAGCAGCACCGCCGCCCTTGATTAGGTTGAAATTGCTGTCAAATTCATCAGCTCCATCAATCACTATGTCTAGCGCATCGCATTCAGAAAGTTCCACAAGTGGTATTCCTACTTTTATAGCCAGCTTTTCTGTTGCAAGCGAGGTAGGTACTCCAACTATCTGTAGACCTTCTTCAGACATTCTGCGACCTAATTCGATAACTGTATGCTTAACTGTGGAACCAGTTCCTAAACCTACTTTCATACCATTTTTAACGAATTTACAAGCCTCGATACCGGCCTGTTGTTTAAGGGCTTCAACCTCATCCATGATGTTATGTTAATTAGTACGGCTATTGAGTATTGTGATATATCAATAAGTCGTGAATATAGAGAAAGGTTTTGACCTTTGATAGTCCGTCTTAAATCATGGGGGAGAGGCTCGGCCGTCAGGTATTAGCAATGTTCATGTTAGTGCTGTTTGCCATTTCCACACAAAGTTACTACTTTTCGGATAGCGATAATATATTACCCTCTGATAATCCAGTAACGAGTAAAACACTGGGACAAGAGGAAAAGATCGCAATTGGTTCATACCCTGATGGTGCTGTTGAAAAAGTCATGATAACAGTGCCAGATGGTCAAGTGGTACAATCAATGAATATTGATTTAGAATCAGCAGATTTAGCGACCTCAACAGCCTATTCGTTTAGTGAAAGTGTTGATTTCGCTAGTTCTACATCCTACGGCGGTGTAAACGTCAATACCTCGTCACTATCTCTCCTTCCACAGGAGTGGTCTTGGGATTTTGAAACAGGTTCTTTTGGGCCAGAATGGACTCTGAGTGGCACATCTAACTGGAATATACAAACTGGTAATGTTATCTCCGGCAGCCAAACTCCTCAAGCCGGAAGAATATCTCACAACCAGCAGAGCACAATAACCCTAGATGTATCATCAATCCCCGCAGGAGATGGAACATTTGAATATGAGGTTGAGTCAGAAAGCAGTTTTGATTATTTGGTATTCTGTATTGATAACCCTACATGTACAAGATCTAGTGGCTTCAATAGTAGATGGGCTGGATTTACCAGCGGAACTCATACATTCACACTTCCGGCTAATGCTCAAACTCTAACTTGGAAATATGCCAAGGATGGTAGTGCTAATTCTGGTCAAGATACTGCATGGATTGATGATATTGTAATCACACCTACTGGAGGTGCAGGTAACGGTGAGGGGTCATGGACTTCACCAGCTTTCGGACCACAATTATCTGGACAAGGCGAAATTAGATCGTTCGGGCTAATGTACATGGATGCTTATATCCCAGCGGATGCTGATTTTGAGTGGCGAATCTTAGATGCGTCAACTGATAATGTAATTCCTGGGTTTGATGACCTCACTCAAGTATCGATGGATTTCGGTATGATTGATTGGGAAACTTATCCTTTGATAAAAATGCAAATCGATATGGCCACTATCACAGGTTCTCTACCAATTGTTCATGGGATACACTTTGACGGATTGATTGAAGATGATTTTGATACCAATCCTGCATCGAATGGATGGACTATGAGCGGAGCAAATTGGAACTCGGGCTCCAACTCTGGAACAGGTACCATGGAAAGTCCACTATACTCTATCCGCAGTGGATTCGTTGGAATAAAATCTAACTCATACCTGAACGGTTCGGGTAGATTAGAATATTCGCTGGACTCTGGGCAGTCATGGATTAACCTGCCAAATGATAACTTGCAATCAATGACAGAGCCACACTTCGACGTAATGTTAAGGGTTGTAAGTACTGGTGGAAACTGGGTATTTGACAAAATTTCAGTAGAGTTGATTAGAACTAGTGTTGCAGACGGATTAGAATTAGATATCGGCCTCGATGGAACAGGAGATTGGTCAATGGACCGTACCGGCATAGGACGGCTTGGAATTCAGGATAGATTAACCGATAACTCTCTTTGGGCATCATCTCAAAGTTCACCTTCATCTCCGTCACAATTTTCGATCCTAGTTCCTAAACAGGGATTAGATAATTTTGAGTTTTCAATAGCAAGTCCTTATGCCAATTTCATCAATCCGTATATGACGGTATCATACAATAATCAAGATGTTCTGACCAGCTCTTTGAATGATTTCTCCAGCGTATCTACAGTCAGACTAAATCCATCTCAGATAAATAGTCTCAATAGTGCAATTTCACAATCTGTACCCGACGTTAATTTGAATGGATTACAGTTTACTGAGATCATAATAAAAATAGGATCTTCGTCATCCACATCTGTAATTCATTTTGGTGGAATTATGGCGACCTATGATAGTTCAGTTAACCTAGATTTTACTGGAATTGATGGTTTGATAATTGGTCTAAACAGTATTCTACCCAATTCGAAATTAGTTAATGGATTTAGGGAAGTAACGATACCAGTTAGGATGAAGAGTACAGGCGCTATTCGCATGACTGTTAATTCGATAAATACCGCTCCTTCAATAACTCCTTTAACAATTCAAGTGAGCAATGTTACTGACACATTTACTCCGTCTATGCAATGGATAGACGTGGTTAGCAGTTTTGACTTCTCTGGAATCGGTATTAACAATCCTGAATCATTCGTAAAGGCAGGTTCATGGTTAGTTGATTTTAACATGGTCGGTCAAAATAACGCTGCACAATTGAGATGTAGCACACTTGCATTACCAATAATTGGCAATGGAGTCAACAATTGCATACAGAGCGGTGTAGAACTAATTTGGTCAGATCTAGGAACTAATGGGGTAATTTCCATGTCAGGGGACTCTTCAATATTAGAATTCCATCATAGATTCAAATTCCCAGTAGAATGGGACGATGAGGAATTCTTGTTACTTTCAGTAAATATGGTTTCGACAACAGGACCAATGCTATCTGTGAGTAAATCATTTGGGCTTGGAAATTCACAAGGTGTGGAGAATGATGTTTCTCTCAAACACTGGTCCGTTATTGGAGCTAATGGTGTCCCCTCAGATAATGAATATCCATACTTGCAAAGCCAAAGGGGAGAGCCAGTCGTTGTTCAAACCCATCTAGGTTTTGAAGGCGACGAAGGTACAGCACCAAGAACTGGCCATGCCTTAGTTAGGCTACTTGTTAACGGCAACGAATATGGTGCTACTTCGATAATTAATGATGGTGTAGCGTCAATCCCTTGGGTAACCCCTACAGTTGGAGAAACAGTAGAATTAGAGATAGATATTCAGCCCCTTAAAGGGCAGTCAGTTGTGTATGAAGTTCCAAGTTTAATTGAATTTAGATATGATGCAGTTAACCCTCAATTAATTTCTATGAATATAGATGAGTATGATCATTTCCCATCTAATCCGTCTACGTTGCTTGAATTTACTATCACTGACCGGCCACTTCTGCCAACTCAAGCGGAAATTATTCTTTGGAATTCATGGGAACATGATTTCAATCAAAACGGTCAAATCGATGTATCAGAGGTAACCAGAAACAGTCTAGAACTACCCAACACTTTAGCTAATTTAGAAGGTGTTTATTCCTTTGACCTTGACTCCTCAGGTGCACCTGATGGCGGTTATGTACGGGGTTGGCTAGAAATTGCCGACTCTGCAGGGAACCTTTTATCAGATTCGGGAAATATATCCCATCCATTGTTTAATTTGTTGATTAGTAGTGATGGTTCACCTCAGTTAGGTTACTCTGATTTGTCATGGGAATACGGAGCGCTACCTTGGCTACATCCAGGTGAAGATATAACATTGAGTATCCCAGTTTGGGATAAAAATGGAATCACAGACATAACTGATATTGAATTAGACCTATCTGTTAACCAACCAGACTCATCGACCATATTTTGGAATCGACAAACAGGTGTATGTTCAAGTTCTACTCTTTACATTCAGATTGATGACTGCCGAATGGTTGGAGATAGCGGTTCAGGTTTATTCACTAACTCTGGTAATTTCGAAATAGATTTCCAACTAAAGTGGGGGTTCGACCCTGATGATAGTATTGTTAGAACTCCACTTGTTAGACTGACTGATTTGAATCGACAATCAACGACTCTAGAACTATCAGACTTGGAGTGGAGATATTCTGGTGAAATGGAAATTGATGAAAGCAGTTTGGTGTATAATACCTCAGGGAATACCGAATCAGATACAGGATCATGGGTTAAAGCAAGGGAGGATATTGCTATATCTGGTTCGCTAGTTTGGGTAAAAACGCATAGGGCCGTAAATCAAGATTTAGAGTTACTATTTACTTTAGGATTAAATCAAGCACCAGTTGAATATCGAAATAGTATCTTCAATGGTTCAATTATCTCCCCAGCAACACCGGGTAACTATCCGATTGATATTTCTTTGAAGAATGCGCCAAATGGTGCTACAATAGTCGAACCCTATTCGCCATTGTTGTGGTTTATTGTCGATGATGAAGTTCCTTCTATAAGTAGCATAGATTACCCATTACCCGGTCAAATAATCGAAGAACAGGAATGGGATTCTTTTGAATTACTTATGACCTTGGAGGAGGATAACTTCTTGGACATAGATTCTCTTAATTTAAAGTGGGAGATTCATCCATCAGGATTTGGTTTTGCATCTTCTAGCATTGCCAACGGCACTGGAAAGATTGCAATTTTAGGTGGTATGCCATTTGGTGAGTCTATTTCTGGTTCTTTTGAGATTAATTTAGATGATGCCGTATCCGAGGAACTACGAACTGAGGCATTGGAACTAAGAATATGGATTAATGGTAGTGATATGGCCGGTAATTCATTTGGCTCTGTCTCTGATGAGATTTACACTCCATTCGCTATATGGCAATTAGAACAACAACTTCCGGAATACTCACTAGTTCAACCATCGATAACTTACAGTGGTAAACTTAGCGTAGGTAAATCAGTGGACTTATCGGTAGTTATCAATAATGTTGGCAAGTCAGACGGCGATGCACAACTCAGAGTAGAAAGAGTTGAGAGTAATGGTGCTAGAACAATATTACACATTCAAGAAATCAAAGTAAACTCTGGTGGAAGTGGAGTATTTAACCATCGATGGACTCCTGACAGAGATGGATCTATGTGGGT
>CALDPP010000127.1 GCA_937911345.1 uncultured euryarchaeote
ATTTCTTTTGACTCTTCGTTATAATCATCTTTGTAATTAGATTCTGGCCCAACCTCTACCTCATTTCTTTCGTACTGTATTGGTGCTTGAGGCTTTTCTGCTCTTACTGGTGCAGCTTCGGAGGCTGCCTTTAGTGCTGTCATTCGCTTTTCTTCTCTAGACTCTTGTGCGGATGATTTACCGAATATACCGGAAACGAAATCCAACAAGCGATCCATTGGACTAACTTTGCGTGTTGCACCAATCGTTGACATAACCTCTTGGTCATCAAAGGTTGATTTGCCAGATACTCTACGAGTTGCCTCGATTACAGACTTTGATTCGTTAAGCATTGAAACCTCTACTTTGCTTTCATCGGACAATTCCATCTCAGGAGCCTCTTTTGATATTTGTGAAACCCCTGTTGAGAGATTTATTTGACTACTAAATTCCCTAGGAACGTCGACGTTAGTCTGCCAAACGCCGCTCTCTTCAGCAGCATATGCATTCTTCATTTTCTTCATTACTTTGGATCGTCTATACTCATAATCCCTAACTACATTTGACCGGCGGTAAATTATCACACCAACAAAAACACCAAACAGATAATATGGAATCATCAATAGAGGTTCTATGTCAAAAATATCCCTTAATGGCGTGACGAACACGTGAATAAAACCGAGTAATAATACTGGCATTACAGAGACACTTTTGGAACTTAATGACTTCTCGACCATATCCCTCACCACTTGATTTCGCCTAGCATTAATTTAGATTCCCGTTGTTTGTTTCCCGGTCATTGAATGAGCGTGTCTTTCCGAAGATACCGTATAATAGTCCAATAGAAAAAGAGGCGTGTAGTAATATGATCGAAATTGGGACGCCAACAGCCATTGTTGCATCTCTTTTCTGTATTGCAAACCTAAATCCTTCAAGTCCTAATACAATTAGGTATAGCATCCCTGGCAGGTACCAAAATTCTTGATCGATAAAGTATAATCCAACTGTTATTAGTAAACCAAACCAAGGCAAAAATTCTCTTAAACTTGCTCTTTTATGATGTTTTTTTATCAATTTTGTGCGCCAGAAACCGTATCTAAATCCCATCTTTGTCCAACTTATGAAAGATGTTCTTTTTACCATTTTTACCGAGACCTCATCAGTCCTATACAAGTGATAACCGGCATTTAGTAATCGCATAGATAAGTCACTATCCTGACTGGTGATAAATGATGTATCCCAACCACCAACATCATCCAATGCCTTTCTAGAATGCAGACAAAATGCAGGAACCTTAGTTTCCTCAGTGCCTGAGAAGTTTTCAAATTGCCCATTACCACTCGCTAACGGCGAAGATAGGCTAGACTCAATCCAAGATTCTACTAGTCCTAACTCACCCTCTCGAGTATCCACTTTCACCCCCAAAGCACCAACTAGATTATCATTAGATTTTTGTAACTCTGTCATTGTTTTAACTAGGGTTTCAACATGATTTTCACTTACCGAACAGTGACCAATAATCTCTAGCATATATTCTGTTTCTTCTGGAACCATTTGAAGTGCTAGATTTCTTGCTTCTGCAACATATTTACCGGGGTTTTCGATAATAGTGATTTCGGGGGTATTTGCTGATTTATTGGAAATGAATTTCTCTACCAACTGTTTTGTTGCATCTGTTGAACCACCATCTAGAACAAAAATGCGGTGCAAATTATTAGGATATGTTTGTTGACAAAGTGAAGAAAGGCATTGAATAATTGTTGATTCTTCATTCAATACCGGCACTACAGACACAACCATTGGATTAATTATGTCTGCCATGTTCTACCATCGTGCTTTTAGTTTTCATACTTACTAAACCATGGCCAAAAATAAACAGTTTGAAGAGTGAAGTAAACTTAGCCGTTCTGTGACTGAAAGTAAAATACTGCTGAATGGAATCGACGAAGGTATCAAAACTTCTGTTTACACTAGAGTCGATGGACCTGAATCTCCTCAGTTAGTATTGACAAGTATACAGAATATCTTCCCGGAGTTCGATACCGATTTGCAGATTCAAGAGCCCAACCTTGGCAAGCCCTCCAATTATGAATTTAAACAAGAAAATGTTTCATTGAATAATTTTCTTTCGATGATTCGAAAACAAGCCATACTTGATACTGCATTAGATGTTTTGAGTATCAATTTGAAGAATAATTCCACACATTTCCAAATTCTAAGACAAGCAGCAATCGCTGGTAAAGTTGCCTTTAATCTAACAGAAAAGAATCCGTTAGGTGGAGTTATTGAGATTGAACTAAGTGGTGATGACCTTGAAACTTGGATTGAAGCTGCAACTTGGCATAAAGGACGAGATACTGTTCCACGAAGAATACATGATGAAAGAACGATGCACAATGATGGAGATGCATCTACTTGGCATTAATCTCACTCAATATTGATACTGCAATATCATAATCTGCTCCGGCAATTTCAATGCCATTAACAGTATCAAACCAACCTACTTCATCATGTGAAGTCCACTTCGAATTTGACTCAATATTATCATTAATTCCAATTGTCACCTCAATAATATTCAGATTTATTGCAAAATCTGGATATTCATGATACATCGATGTTACTATCCTCGTCGGAGACACATCCCAGCTAAATTCTTCGTCCATTTCCCTGATGATTGCATCAAATTTAGACTCTCCTTGCTCAATCTTACCACCTGGGAATTCCCATAAACCTGGCATTTCGGAACTAGAATTTCTCTTTGCTAACATGATTTTGCTATCCTTAATCACTAAGGCACCTACTACATCAATAACTGGTTTGAAAAAGTTCCTGCTGATTACATTCTTTAGCGTGATAATTGATTCTTGGACGGTGATTTTGTCTTCACTTGGAAAGTGAATAAAACAAGCCTTAGACGATTCCTCGAATGACACCTTAGATAATGATTGTAAAGTCCTGTAATAGGTCTCATTACACAGATATGTGCCTGCATCATTTGAGAGAACTAAATTTTCTATCGGGGGATGTTTTAGTAATTTGACAAATGATTTGTCACAAGATAGATTGGATTCACCAATTAGCTCGTTAGTCAATTGCCGTCCAGAATTATCAGGTATTTTCATATCAATTTTGTTCCGTGCAACTAACTCAAATCTAATAAATTCACAACTATCACACAATCCCATGTGTATGATTAGATCCCATGATTCGTTATTCTCGACTTTCTTTGCCACTACATTTGAGCCCGATTCGTCTACCTTGAGCAATATTTTTTCTACAGTCACATCGGTAATATCAGCACTACTTATTGGCCTAAAATCACTCCATGGGTCAGTAATTTCAAAATTTGATTCTATTCTTTCAAGAATTTCTTGCGAAACATTTGTTTTGTGTTCGCCGAATGGTTCGAATCCAGTTAGTAAGATTCTCGGCATGAATATCCTAAGAAGCGCTAACTTTTGACCTGTTTGTATACAATCATGGGTTATATTGACATGCAGAACGCTGTACCAGTGATTGAGTGATGATGACCGAATCAAATTTTGTAGAAACAAAATCCGAGCCAAACAAAGTGGTTACGGGCTTCAAAGTGTTTAGACAAATATGGAAAGAAATGACTCTCGGCGTCGGATTTTGGGGTGCATTACGTCCAATTGTAGCGGCTCTTATCGCAGCTATACCTTTCCTATTTTTAGGACAACACTTCAACAGAAAGCATCAGAAAGGATTGGACTATGCTTTGCTACAAATTCCATTAGCATTAACAGTAGTGTTATGGTTTGTCCTGTGGGCTTTTTCAATATTTGATGCTTGGAGAGATGCGACAAAGTTTGTGGCCAACAAGGATGTTCAGGGCAGCCATATTTGATTGGTTACTGGAATTTCACCGCTGAGCATTCCAGATAAATCATTCAAATCATCATTATCAAACTCATCCGGCAACTCTCCAGTTATGATGTTGCCCAAATTTGCCGACTCAATCGCCCAGTACATTACGGAATCTTCGTTGTTTGAATGACCGGGATGGTCTTTATCCTCATGATCAACTGGGGATTTATACACCAAATTGACTAATCCAAGAAGATGCCCAAATTCGTGAACTAAAACACTGTTTTCTATTTCTTCTGCAGATGGTCTACTAAATATTGGCCCCTCAGCATCTTCCACCGTGTCCTTGAAAATAGCTACGGTTGAAGCATCTACTGCAACTCCAAGAACATCTTCGTTACTATACTCAGATGAGGGGAATAAAGCCTGCCAATATAGAGTAGAACCTGTTTGGGGTTCGTTTGATTTGTGTTCCCACGCTTTCTCTCTAACATCGTTTGCAGACCATGTACCAGAGTGACCAAAGTTGGTTTCTGTCAATTCAACCTCAATACCATTTGGCTTATCACAGACCTCTTGTAGTCTAGTTTTTAGTAGATTGATGGAACTTTGCTCTGGCATATAACCAGGTTCGTAATCAATTTCAATAACCATCGAAGTATATTTTGCTGAACTTAGGCATGCTAAAGTTAGTCCACCCGGAATTCCTTTTTTGTCCTCAGGTTCAAATAAATCTCCTCCGAGACACCCGGACATAGTTGAGAGAACCATCAACAATCCAAGTAATGTAGGAACACCGATTCTCTTGACCATGTCACACCCAACCAGTAACCATTGAAAATATTGTCACCACTCTTCTGGTATTTCTAACGGTGAAAATAGTTGTCCAGGTGAAGTGATATTTGCCAATTTGCTTCTTACCAAGTGCTCCCACATCCTGAGTGCAGAAATGCCATCAAGTAATATCATCTCAGTTTCGACCATGGTTACACGCACCAAGGCCTCTAATATGTCCATTCTATCTTTATCTACCACTGAAAGGATTTTGTCTATGGCTAAAGATGAGTTATCCACGTCATGATTTGGCACATCTATTGGCCATTGATTCATGACCTTGTCTGGAACTTCCATCCCAGTTTCAGCAACATGAGTGCTTAATGATTCCAACATTGGGGTAAGCATATTTTGAATTACCATACTAACTTCAATAATCGGCATGTTTAGTTGATTAATGAGGTTAACCATGCGTTCCTGCAAAGTGACTAGACCATCTACGACCTCAGACATGATTCAACCTCTTCAGCCAGTTTGCCTTGAATCGTACCTTATTGGAGATGAATCACCCCTCAATCCGTCCTCTTCATCATCATTTACCTCGAACCAGTCAACAATCCAGTCTCCGTCAGTGTCCCAATTAATCGGACTACTGCCTTCTGCCAAATGATCATCGTCAAAGTCCATCAGATACCAACCATATTCATGTTCGCCAACTGCTCTTACTGGTGCAGTTTGAGGTGAACTAGCATAGTATATCTCCCATTGGTCTGTTTGAGACCCAGATACCAGTAATTCGTCATCAGTGGTATCTAAGGTCAAGAAATCATTGTCATTATCATTGATTATCAGTACATATCTAAAATCAGATGATGATTGTTTATCCATTTTCATGTAATTTGTTGATGCTTCAGCAGGGGTGCCAAGACCTAGAGTATAACCTCTAAATTGCCACCATTCTTCTACAGGACTACCTTGATACAATAATGGGGACAACCTGACAGCATTTGGTGAAGTCAAATCTTCATCGGTAAGCATGTAGAATTCTTGGAAATTAGTGTACGGTTCATAACTGCATCCTGCCCCTGAACAGTCATAGTTGCCATCATTATCGGGATCATAATTTGCGTCTACTGGGTCTGCAGGATCTAATGTAAACCAAGTAAATTCCAATTCTGGCCTAGATAGTATACCTGAATCAGAAGATAGAGGCAGACAGGAAACTGTGTTAGTATCACACTCACCACCTGTTAGTGAGTCTATCCATACAACCTTTATCTGTAAATATGATGAAAAATTATCATTTGACTCATTCCAAGCCATCTTATATTCATACCAATCAGGCAACATGTCACCATCTGTATCGTTATCAATAGGATTAATTCCATACTTGAAAACTTCACGACCATCGCTTAAATTATAATCAATTTGATGTGATATAACTAGTCCATTGGCTACTTGAGTTATGTAGGTTACAGAATCGCCGTCTGTATCATTCAAGTCAGGCCTCGTGTTGTTATTCCACTCCATCAAATTAGTGAATGGTAGCGAGCCCGGACCAGGCTGGATTGTGACTCCACTGGCCACAAAATTGCGCTCATCCCATGTCCCTTGCTCTGCTGGAATGTCGACTGATTTTCTGTCATACCATCCATCACTGTCACCGTCATAATTAACATCATGAGGATTGATAGGATTAGCAGCCCAATGGTCTTGGGTAGAAACGTCAGGCATGCCATATATGGCATAGCAATATTCCCAACCATCGGGTATTGAATCGCCATCTGAATCCGTGCTTGTTGGGTCTGCAACGCCAATTAATGTTCGATTAAAATTATTCGAGTCAAATGAGTTTATTTTATCCATACGGTCAGCGCTATCTTGGCTTTTCGAAATAAAATCATTATACAGTGCATTAGTTGCTTGGAAATATGTATAACCTAATTCTTCAATGTAAGCGTTGATAGCATCGTCACCAAAGCTTAGAATTCCTACCTCTTGCGGGACAGTATTACGCTCTGAGTACTTACCCCAAGTTCTTGATTCCCATTCCCTTAAGTTTGAGAATCTCTCATCAAGTGAGATGTTTCCATCACCATCACAATCAAAACTATCTCCATCGCTATCAAGTAATACGTCTCCGTCAATCAGTGGATTTATGCTCCATAGATTGTTTTCTAAATCCCACTCAGCAAACCAATATTCGAATCCATCATACATGCCATCTCCATCAGTATCAGGATTTGTTGGGTCAGTTATTCCCATTAGTATCGAAATAAACGCATTGGCTGGTTCACCGTTTTGCCAGTCATTGAAGTCATTTAGCAACCTCTTTCCTCGGGTTTCTTTTGAAATCAACATATTGAACATTCTTTGGGTTTTTTCAGTAGGCTGCAACAAATCCCCATCAATGTGCAATAATGGAGCATCTGAAGGATGGTCTATTCCGTTGTCTGGATTAGAATTTACCAATGCAAATTCCTGTAAATCTACTAGACCATCCTCGTCGGAATCAAACAATCCATCTCCAGGAACCAACGGGTTCAATGTCCAAGTTTGTGCAGATGAGTTCCAGGTCGTGAAGAGTAACTCTACACCATCTAGAATACCATCTCCATCCGTATCAACATTATTCGGGTCACCGGTTATTCCGGTTAAATTTCTCTGTGTGGAGTTAACAAATGAGCCAAATGAGAGATCAGTCTGAATTCCAGCCCATGCTTGGAAAGTATAGGCACTACCTATAGTTGTAACAAACCATTTTGGAGAGGTTCTATCAGGATCCGTCTCGGTATTTATTGGGTCTATGGCATTATATTCTTCCCAGTTTGTCATTCCGTCATCATCGGCGTCTTGCCATCTATCAGCAGGTTGCAATGGATTTAGGGTCCACTCATCTTGTAAGACATCCCATCTTGAGAACCATATTTCCCAACCATCAGGCATGCCATCGTTGTCTGAATCAGCATTCAAAGGGTCTGCAGCGCCAGCATCAAGTGGATTTTGAGTTGCTAGATATGATCCAGCCGCTCGCTCATAATATGATGCTTCAGGTTGTCCATTTGCCATTACATTATCAAATAAATCAGTGGAGAAACCAAATGGCAAGTTGTCGAAATCAACTGGATTCTCATCATCAAATAAATCGACTCTTAAGTGATATTCAAGGTAATTAACAAAAGCCTCGTTTGATTGTAGAATCCCATCTCTGTCTATATCATAACCATCATTATCAGGGTTATTTAGCGCATCGGAACCATTTAGAGGATTGATTCCAACCCGACTAGGATTCCAGTTGCAAGAATAAGAAGCTTCCCAGCCATCAGGCAAAGTATCTCCATCAGAATCAATATTATTTGGATCTGATTCTGTCCAATTTTCAGCAAAAGTAATGTTTTCACCATGCGATTCTAGCAGCAAACCTTCCATTGCTTGATATTTTAATTGGCTCCACTGATACTCACAAAGGTTTTGCAAACCATCCCCATCTGCATCCCAATTTGCATCCTCAGGACGATTTGGATCTAGTGACCAGTTGTTACCCCCTGTAAATGTTGAGCCTACCCAGCGACGGTTTTGGATTTCCCAACCATCAGGCATTCCATCCCCATCACTATCAAAATTTGTCGGGTCGGTTCCAATATCCGAAATTGATGATGTCAAATAAGTATTATTTGCACTGGCACCAATTTGGCTATCGCATATGTAATCCAATTGGACATTGTAGTAACACCATAAATTAGTATCCTCGAAAAAGAATCCAAAGTATTCTGCTCCATCACTAAGTCCGTCGCCGTCTGTGTCTCCAACGTTCGGATTTGTTGAATTATAACCTTCATCAGTCCTTTGTATGTATCTAAATTCGTCTAGATTAGTCCACAGACGCTCGTAGATTCCATCAGCAGATTGATCTAGGTCAAGGCCATCAAAATCGAAGTCCAATCTTGCGTCCCAAGGGTCTGTTGGATCTAGGCCGTTACCTAATTCCCAGCCGTCTGGTATTCCGTCGCTGTCTGAATCGTTAGATTTCGGATTTATTAATTCTAAATTAGAAAATTGACCTGGTTCTGCCGCTCCAAGTATTGTCATGTTACTGGAATCTCCGATAGTAGTTATTTCTGAAACAAAACCGGGAATGATTTCCTGCGCGTCTATTTCATACACGTTAGAATAGTCGCCTGAGACAACCCATGTCCCAGCATTTGAGCCTAGAATAATTTGCTCTCCAGTTGTATGTATAGCTCTAATGTTATTGATATCTCTAGTGCTAATCTCGTTAGAACCAGGATTTTCTAACAGTCCACTATGGCTGATAACATCATCAATTAGTCGCATTTGATGAAGTCCGGAAGGGGTGCCAAACCACAAGACTTGCGGATTGTCTGCTGAAGGGCCATCTAGGTGTATATCTCTAATTTCTGCAGGATTTTCATTACTTCCAACCGGTAGAGTTCTTAATTCGTTAATTGACACAAATATGCCGGTATCTTCACTGGTGTAGTAAAATCTCCAATCTGCTGAATTACCATCTCTTCCTGAATTAGTTTCTGAGATTAGTAAACCTCTATCCGTCGCAATAAAGAGTGTTAAATTCCCATTAGCAAGCCCATGTTCAATGTCTGTTACAGTTGCGTTGCCTAGAGAAAGTTGGTCAGTAATTGAAGAACTTACGGAATGAACTATTTCGATTAATCCAGAACTGCTAATTTCGAATACATTTCCTACACCAGCAACACCTAATCCAATGATCTGATTATTTGGGCTGTTAATATCTAATTCTTCGATTTCAAGAATTGCATCCGTCTGTGACCAGTCCCAATTTTCAACACCCTGCAAGAATCCATCAACTTGCACTCTACCGACCCCAAGGCCAATATTCGATGCGGTTGCAATTGCATACAACTCTTGATCTGAATCAAAGAGTAACTCTGAATCCTCTAATATAACTCCTTGCGGCATCCAATAATCGACACTAGAACCTATGCTGTAATCAATCACGGTTATTCCATATTTGGTCGTTACATATACCCTATCGCCAACAGATTCCAATTCTCTTACATCATGGTGAATAACACTAAGCACATCACCGCTTGTTGAGAATGAAATTGGATAGGTGTACAGAGACGGCGTGTCAGAATCAAATTCGACTGATTTCAACCCTGCAATTACCTTATTACCATCATCAAAGTAGATATTGTATTCTTCGATATTAGACAACTGTTCTCCAAGAGCCAGTGCTGTATCTGTTCTGCTTACATCAGGGGATAAAATGCCATCTAGGTTCCTATCCCAACCATCGAAGTCTTCATCTGTTAGAGCACTGCTTCGATTGAGTGGATCTAATCCAAAGTGAACTTCCCATCCATCTGGAATACCATCACCAAATGATGGAAATAAACTCCTAATCGAAAAGCCATCCCAGTTATATCGATCTGAATCTTTTAGTAGAGGGTCTGTACCTAACCACAGGTCTTCTCCTACAGGCGATTCTGCACTAGTGCATGCTTTCAAAAGATTTTGAAATGTAGCATTCGCTCCAGTTGGGATGTATGGCCAGTTCGTTAATATTGACCCCTCAGGCAATGTTGCAGAGCACCATAATCCATCTAGCTCTGTTGTGTGGTTTGCCGGCGCCCCATGGATGTATTCCTCACTCGAGGTGTACCATTCGTTTTGATTCATTATTCCATCCCTGTTGACATCAAAGCCATCCATATCCGGGTCTTTGGTTGCGTCACTAGCATTTAGAGGGTCAAAATCTTCACATTGATAGCGTTGAGCAAATACGTCAAATCCGCCTATTCTCAAGCACATGTAGGCCTCATAACCATCGGGCATTCCATCCCCATCTGTATCTGATTTCCTTGGATCAAGATAAGAGCGAACTCCTTCTCCGTCGACTACGCCTGTCAAACCACGTAAGAATCCAGGGTCAGTACACTCAGCAGGATAGGGCCAGCAATATTCTTCAGTAGCATTCAAACCATCATTATCATTATCTAGAGTGGCATCTGATGCGTCGTCTTTGTCAAGACCTTCCATAGCAAATCCTCTGCCGTCAACTGACGTACCATTGATCCATTCAGTGAATAAATTTTCATGAACATCAGGGATGCCATCACCGTCAGAATCAGTTGTAGGTGGCCGTTCTTGGTTTGTGTCGCGTGGATGAATATTTGATACTGGAGAGATTGTTGGAAATTGCGACATAAATAGTAAACTGATAACGACTGCAAGTGTTGTTAACAGTGTTGATTGACTCCTACGCATTTGCTCACCACACGCAAAGCATACGCTTCGCAATCGTGACTCACAGATTACCCTTAAGAGTATGATGGAGTGATGTTCCGACAAAAATTCATCATTTAGGGTCTTGATGTATAGTTACAGACTAGAAAATTGAGGTGTCATCAATAATTGTAGCGATTTGTTCAATACCTTTACGCGCTGGGACTTTGATGTTCACATGACTTTGAAAATTACTCATCTAGGCACTGGTAGTCGTGGCAACTCCACACTACTTGAGACTGATGAGGTAAAAGTTCTGATTGATCAGGGGTTTAGCGGCGCTCAGTTAGCAAAACGGTTAGGTCTCCTTGGCATATTGCCCGAAGAAATTGATTGTGCCTTAATCAGCCACCATCATGGAGACCATGGCGGAGGCGCATCAATTGCCCAGAGAAAATGGGAGATGCAAATTCTGGCCAACGAAAGAACTGCTCAAGAACTAAATTTGGACCCTATGCTCACATCTTATTTTGACTCACTTGACATCATAAGAATTGGCGATGAGTTGTCAGTCTTGCCAGTACCTGTACCTCACTCGGGTTCAGACAATGTAGCATTTATTGCCAGTTATCGTGGAGAGCGAGCGGCAGTGATAACTGATTTAGGTTCATGGACTGACGAACTTGTAAAACATGTATATGGCTGTGAGCATATTTCGATTGAAGCAAATTATGATGAAAACAGATTAAATTCTGGCCCATACCCTTTCTCTTTGAAAGAAAGAATTCGGGGTAGAGGTGGACACTTATCTAACAATCAAACTGGAGAATTTTTAGCAGAAGTGTGTACTAAAGCGACTAGAAGTATAGTTTTGACCCACCTCTCAGAAAAAAATAACTCCCCCCATCTTGCTGAATCTACCGTTTTGTATCATATCTCAGAGATTTTTGATGGAGACATACACATATCTCTACAAGACGGACCCGAAATGACCCATTATATTGGCAAAGAAAGACTCGAACATAGTAAATCCAATGCAGAAAATAACCCTGAGATTAACTTAAATCGTTAGATTTCAAGGTCAATACCTAAATGATACCAAAGCCTCAGTCAACCATGCCACCCGCAAGGCGACTTCTCAGCCAAGCAAGCAGGCGGGAGGATGAAACCGGAGTCAGTGAGGTTTTGGGCGTAATTATGATGCTTGCAATGGTCGTTTCAATAATGGGCGGTGTGTGGGTATTTCTTAACCCGTATATCTCGGATTTCGAAGATAATACTAACTGGAATGCTGCCAATGGAATTGCCGATCGATTAGAAGATCGTATTGATGTGGCTGCTGATTCTCCCGATGGTACTGGAATACGTCACAAATTGGGGATGCGAACTTCAATGCTGCAAGGAGTTAGTAATCTAGAAGTTTGGGAAATTAGTGGCGATACAACACCGTCAGATATTGTCGATATAACGGATTATACAGCCAATGGCTTCACTGTGGAGAGTGTAAATTCCACAGCCCACAAAGTAAGCATCTTGGATGATAACGGGTTCAATGAATACAACATAGACCAAAATACTGGCTTAGTTACTCATAATTTACAATTGACAGACTGGTATATCATAACTGTCTTCAATGACAATAATGAAGCAATACACAAGGACATTAAATACACAATTTCTGGATTAAGAGTCATCACAAGTTTAGGGAACGGTGAACATGAAATTATACTTGTCAACAATGCTAGAATTGAACATTTTGCTGATTCAGCATGGGAAATAAGTAAATTCCCTCGCGTTGAATTTGACCAATTGGCAACTGGAGGAGTTAGACTTTCGATTATTCTAACAAATATTCAAGTCAATGGAAGCTTAGGTAGCGCCAATCAACTTGGAATCGACATAATTTCTGCTGGTTCATTGAATCCATTCTCTGGAGAATGTTACAATGTTAGATTCACACTAACCAATTCTGTAGCACCAGTTATTACCCCACAATATGATGAACAATGGTTATCTGAATACACCCTAAATAGGGCATCAGGGACCCTCGACGAATATATTGGTTTGGCACCTTACGAGAGAGCTAGTGGCATAGATGGAATTACTGTCACCTCTATTGACCAACCGGTATTTTTTGATGTTGCAATAAATGAGGTTGTGGTCGAAAGATGAAACACAACATAACCCGTAATGAAGAGGCGGTTTCCGCTGCGATTGCTACCGTCTTACTATTTGGTGGAGTAGTCTCAATTATTGGCTTGATGTTAGTTTCAATGTTACCAATTATTGAAGAATTAGAGGGCTCAATTGAGCGTGACGACATGTCTGCTCAAATGATGATATTAGCACAGCAAACTGAAGTTTTGAGTGAGCATGGAATGCCCGGAGATTCAACTGAAGTTGAACTGATTCCACTAGACGGAAGCCTGTCTTGGGACAGTACTAGAGGCGGAATGTGGTACTCATCAACATGGTTTGATGACACCACGTTCAGGATGAAGAGTATTCTTGATTTTGATGATAACATCGAGATTAAACATCCTGAAAGCAAGACAACTGCTGTGTGCTACAGTGATTTGAGACTTGGACCGACTAGAGCATTTTTCTACTCAGTCCCAGACTGGGTTGAAAACCTAGCAATTTCATCAGCCAAGGGATTAGCAGCACCGCTTGGTCCGATTAAAATCAAACTAATGGTTGATGGTAGTCTTTCCGAAAATATTGCTATGAACATTGACCAATCGATTAACTTTGATACAAGTACGATGACTGATTTAGTACTAGAATCTAGCCACGAACTAACGATAGTTGCTAGTTCTGGTCAAGGCGGTGCAGTTCTAGTCACTCCTGATAATCCGAGTAAGAACGACGGCCAAGGAAGGTCATGGACAATCCCACTAAGCGCAGGAGATTCAACGATTCATGTGATAAGCGATAGTTCCAACCTGGTCACATCAACAATCAATGGAGCAGAATCCTCCGAGATTGTTCTGGAGAGCGCTGACTTTAGAGAAGGTACAAATTGGACTAAAACCTACACATTGCAAGACTCATCGGTACTAACAATTACAACCAGTGCACCATCGAGGCTAATTCTTTTGACTGATAACACTGGAACAGCAGGCATTGTGAACCTAAAATCCAGCTCTGGAGGTTATTTAGGAACCGAATTCTTGACCCCACAGATCTCTGGATTTTTGGAGTTGACAAACCCTAGTGAGACTATTGCAACTGCTACATGGAAGGGAGGTGGAATCTCAATTTCCCCAAAGTCTACAGAATCGGTTATGTGGCCTCCTAGTGGCACAACTGGTTCCCCTATAGTAGATATTGACACAGATGTAATCGTTTACTGGCATAACAACAATACAAATTCAGACAGTATAGGTGCTAGTATAATTCCTGCTAGTGACACTGGATTTTCCTCAGGACTTGAGCATGTATTTGACACACATAATTCAAACAGTTTAGATTCAATTATAACCCAAATTGCAGGATATGAGTCAGTCTGGAATTTTACTAGCACTATCTCTTTCAATCATAGTTCAAATTACGAAAGTCCATTCCATGAATTTTCGACAGATGTTGGCAATCATTACTTGTCAGTCATTGAGGGACACCCCATGAGAGTACATCGTGTCAGTGGCAACTCTGGTTTGTTTGAATTATCTCATGACGGTGCTGAAAGGTGCTTGGGAATTGATACAACAGCAAGCGGATGGATTTCGACAGATTTGCCATGGAATACTGTGGCTGGTCGTAGTGAACTGCAAATTCTTGATGCTTGGCAAGATGGTTCTCACCCTTCAAGTTATTCCGTAGATTTGATTGCTGAGGCTGGATCATCAGAATATAGTTTAGTCGCATCAGCATGGATATTCCATATTTCAAGATTGACCTATGAATTCACATCATCTGTGACCGGAATGGAGGTTGCATATTCCAACGGTGCTGTTCTGACGAACCACCCTGAATTCTTACCAACAGTATTGAAACAACCAAATGACAGATCCGGCCCTGGGCCCAGATTTGCTTCAACAATTCCCGCATTGAATCCAACCTCGGATAGTACTGTAGGTTCTGGAAATATGAACCTAGATATCGAATTGGCATATCGTGAATCTCTTGCCTCACAAACAGCATATGAGGTAAGGCGAGGCTGGTACAGCCCTTATGGGGAAGCAATAGCCAACTCTGCTGCAAGCGGCTTAGAACAAAGCATTGATTGGACAATATACCCCGGTAGACTCGATCTATTAACAGACTATGTGGGTTGGGTTCCAGACCCAAGTATCGGAACATCCGAAGCAGTTTGGCATACCAATGGGGAACCAATTCAATTTAGCCTTCAATTATCTTCACTTGATGTAACCATGACGGAGGCGATAGATTGAACATCAATTCAAAACGTGTTACAGACACCTCTGGAGCAGCAACAGAGTTAGGCTACATTTTCACATTTTTACTCGGTGTGTTATTGCTCTCAGTCTTTAGCATCTGGACCTGGGACATTGAAACAGCAACTAGAGACAGATGGAATGAACAAGCAATACAGATGAATCTCGACGACCTTGCAGCGGCCATAGAAAGGGCAGATGAAGCAAGCCGCCTTGGAGACGTTGAATATACCGAATCAGTATGGTGGAGAGCCACAGAGGCTGATGAGAATTTGCTCTCCTTACAATTAACTGACAATTCATTGATTCTAATTGATGACGGTGGGTCACTTGACACAGAGATTTTCGTATCTGGAACAGGTTCAGGTGCCCACAGTGGAACAATTGATTTATCAGGTGCTCAAATGATTTGGGTAGTTCACAAAGATGGGATTACCTCAATTGAAGTAGACAGGCCACAATAATCAACGACCCATAACGGCATTATGGACTCTTGTTTGCACTTCTCTCATTCTGGATTTTGCACCTAACTCTCTAAACACAGACAGTGCTCTTTGTAGGTATTCCATTCGACGATTCTTCTCAGGCGCAACGCTTCCAAGTCTGATCAGTAATTCACCGATTTGCATTCGCAAATCATTTGCTTCTGCAATCACCAAGGCTTCTCGGAAATGTTCCATAGCCTCATCATTTTTGCCTGAATCTTGTAGAACCTCACCCAAGAGTATTGTAATGTCAACCATAGCTAAAATGTCGCCCTCTTCATTCATTGCATCTAGGGCCTGTGAATAATGATGGGATGCTACATCTGAATCACCTACTTTTGCATAGTAGCGCCCAAGAACTGCTTGAGCTCTTGCATGAAGTTGTTTGTCGTTCAACTTATCGGTTTTGTCAAATGCTTCTAACGCGTGGTCTCTTGCTCGTTCGATTTCTCCCAAGTCCATCAGAGATCTAGCCAGTATAAGTTGAGATGCAATCAATTCATCATCATCATTCTCATTCAAAATAGATTCCACTTCACCATATGATTCAAGTGCTTTTGATTTGTCATTTTTTCTTCTCAAAATATATCCCATGTTGTTGTAACTTCTTGCTGCACCAATTGCATCCTTCAATTTAATGAAAATCTCTAATGCTTCGAGGTGCATATTCAGTGATTCATCCAAATTACCCTGTTTAAGGGAGATGTCCGCTAAAGCAGATAGCAATTCAGCTTGAGTATTGACATCTTTACCGTCTGAGGCCATTTCTTGAGCCATGGTAAATGCCGCTTTAGCGTCTTCAAACCTACCAAGTAATGCTAGTATCTCACCCTTGTAATGATTAATTTTTGTCGATACGTCGACAGACAATTCTGATTGTTCTAAAGAATCAATTAGGCTAAGGAGTTCCAAATGCCCCGCTGAAATTAGACTTCTACCTTTATTGACAATAATAGATGCTGCTTCAACCATGTTCTTAGAACTAACAAGGTGGAAAATAAGTTCGATGGTAAATACCGAAACATCATTACTGCGCTGGTACCAAGAACTGCATTTATTGTGCAATTCAATCTTTAATTTCTCATCAAGACTTCTCAACAAGAATTCTCTTATCAAGTCGTGAACATCGTATACCTCGCTATCGACTTGCCTTGCCAATCCTTGCTCGACTAGTGAGTCCAACACGTCTATGTTGAGTTTCTGATCTGACAACGCATCGATTGATACTGGTTCTCTAAAAATTGATAATACAGATAAAACTCTTTTCTGCTCAGCTGTTAACTTAGAGAAAATTTCCACTGTTACGTAATTTTCCAAGGTTTCATGGAATGCTGTGGCTGATGCACCCCGGTTGATTAACTCAAGGACTAACGGGTGGCCTCTTGAGATTCCATGAATATAGAGCCATTGCTCATCTTCTAGATTTTCGAAACTGCTGAGTAATTTTCTTCCTGAATCAGAGTCTAGACCATCAAGAGGCAGGACTAGACTAGCAATTCTTCCTTCAGCATCTTTTGAGGGAACAACTGGCTTGAAAGATCTAGAAAACAAGACAAGTCCTATTTTTTCTTCGCTACCAAGCAAACCAAGCGCCATTGCTTGGAAAGTTTGGTGAAGTGTAGCATCTGCAACTTTGTGGAAGTCGTCAATGACAATCAAAGATGGAGTGCCCTCTAACGCGTCAATCAGTAAATTTGCCGCCTCTGCAGGTTTGGGTACCGGAGTTGTTGCAATGTAGTCTGCAAATGTGGAATCGCCAATGTTTGCTAACCATTCCCCGACAGATTCGAAAAACGCTCTCGAACCCTCCCAGTCTTGACAGCGATGATACATGAGATTTCTACGATGCATGAATCGCTCAATCAGTTTGCTAGCCATTGTAGTTTTACCAATACCTGCGATGCCTGGAACTAAGAGGGTTGTAGCACGTGCTTCAAGCAGATTGAACATATTGTCCAGTTCTTTTTCTCGACCATAGAAGTGTCTAAGCCTAGGCAAATCGCCAAGTGCTGTTACTAACTGTTTCTCAACATGCTTTGACAAATCCCTCTCAATCAAATCCGCAGTAAGTGTTCTAGAATCTAGTATACAATTATCATCCATATATCTTATTATATCAACAGACCTCATTGTGAAAGGAAGTATGGTATTTATCTCTCCAAGCGTGGAGGATTCTATTTTTCCATCTGAAAGTATACATCTAACAGGGAATGCACGCAAATCATTCCATGTATCCTCTGCTAAATTTTTCCCCGAATCAGTCAAAAAATATGCTTTCCTTTTCCTTGATACACCTTTTACGTGAGCCTGTCGCTCAATTAGCAAACCTTGATCTTTCAAGCCTGCTATTGCTCTAGGGACATTAGAACGAGCAATTGCAACAGCATTTGCAATACCCATTTGTGATAGAGAGAATGGTACCTCTACACTATTCTTGTAATCAGAATAATCCAACAAGTGGAGCAATATTCGCTCTTGAACGCCTGGTTTTACATTGGCCATTAAATCACCCAAGTATCACTTGTTGTGGACGTAATTTGGATCAGGGACCCATTGATTGGTTTGAGCATCCCACAGCCAACCCGGATGTTGTGATGACTGCTGTGGTGTTTCTTGCACTGGAGTCTGTTGTACAACAGATGGTTGTGCAACCGCTTGTGCTGCAGGCTGTGTAGTGATTGCTGGAACCTGTTTAGCCTTGGCCCAAGCGTAAGGATCTTCTTGGACTTGCGCAGATTGGTCATATCCTTCTTCTTCTTCATCAAATTCTTCAAAGGTGAAAAAGAATGCACCAACGGCAATTAGTAATGCTATAACAACTAAAGCAATTATCACATAGAGTATGATGCCACTTCCTTCAGATTCTGCCTTTGATGATAATTCGAACAGTGCATCATCACCTGTTTCATCAGCAAATATCTGTCCGTCCATTTCAAAAACAATTTCTCTCGTATCTTTGGAACCTAGTTGGCTGGCACTAATCTGCATACTCCAAGTACCATCCGCTAGAACTCTTGTTGAGTTAATCATTTGACCAGACTTAGAGTCAAATCGTGCTTTGACTAAACTTTCTGGCAAACCTTGACCAGAGAAGATTGCAGGCTGGGAGTCGCTGATTGTACCAGTTCCTTCTCGAACCACATCAAAGGAAACAGACTTGACAATGACATTGACTGATCTTGAGACTTCCCACAAATCACTGCTATCGGTAGCGACGAATTTCAGTTGGACTAATGACCATTGTGATATATCATCAGAACGTGTTGCTGGTGGATTATATGTTGCGATTCCATCTGAAGAGATAGAGACATAGTCATAATACAAATCATCTGTTGGTACACTTGGGTCATTGTAGACATCAAATCTTAGTAGACCTTCTTCCGGGTCGGTAAAGTATTGTGTCAAATCAAATGTTGCCCCAATACCACATCGGTCAAGGCTCTTTGAATTTGCATCACAATATACCACTACGGTGTTTGCCCAACCTGCTGGATCAAAAGAAGGAGGCGAATTATCCACTGAATTATCAATTGTTATGAAGCGAGATTCTTCGATGGAGTAGGATTCGCCATCGAAAGACCTGACCACTATCTCATACATCGAATTGTGAGGCAAATTTTTTGTTCGCCAGACTGTGTTTTGATTCCAAGTTGTATTGAATTGTCCATCCTGTAACAAATCTTGGGTCACAGTGATTGTATTAGGTGCAGAACCGCTATCTTTTCCATTCTTGTAAATATCAATATCAACTCTTGTTATTATTCCATCATTGTCCCAAACATATCCTGCGATTGAGGTTGATTCACTACCCCTAACGACTTCATTGTTCAATGGATAGTCTAATGCTATGTTTGGTTGTGCATTTTCATTAGTAATCTTTAGATTTAATGTAATTACATCACAGGTTACATCGCTTGTGTCATCTTTACAGAAGTCACTGTCAGCTGCCCAAATCTTGAATGTATAATCACCTGATGCATATGTTCGATAATTCCAATCATATTGCCATGCTGAAAGCGTCTCTCCAGCGGCTGGAGTGATAGCGAACTTCGATGTAAATTGAGGGTTAGAGTCTTCAGTTATCTCAAACCAAATTTCTTTGATATCATTACCATTGACGCCGAAGTATGGATCGCTGGCAGTACCACTGAACGATATAACTGAGCCTTTTGGAGAGTTGGTATCATGTTGTGAATTTTGTGCTGGTGTATTAACGATTACCGATGGTGCTTCTAGATTCAATTTGTATCTCTTTACAGTAACTGGCGAATAGTCTAAGCCATCAAAAGATCGAACTCTAAATGTTACATCACCCTCACCCTCAGCATATTCCGACATATCATAGTTGAATGACCATGTACTGAATGGGAATTTTGCTTGGGTAATTTCGCCACCAGAGTTTGAGGTATCAACGGCTGAAATCCAAACATTGGAGCCTGGCGGTTGTACTTGTACGTCTTCAACATAGCCAAATTGCTTCTGTTGTGCAATAATATCGCTGGCATAAGGCGGAGCCTCGCCATCCCATGCCGTACCTGAAAGAGATACAACACGAGCGAAAGATGTCAACTCCGGTTGTTCAACCGTCACACTAGGCGCCATATTTTCTAAAGAGATAATATCATCAACTGGTCCAGTTAAGATAAAATCATACTCGTAGGTACCTTTGCCAAATTTGAATGCTTCAACTTTGTATTGGGGAATCTCTCGCCCAGTTGCACAATCTCCGTCTGCATCATCAGTTAGTGTATCTCCGTCGTTATCATAACCATCCGAGCATGTATTCTCATCAAGGGTTCTAACAATTGGTGCGCCACCTGAAGCGTTTGCTAATTGAACTTGGACATTACTTTCACCAACCACGTGGTTGTTGTTACGATCAAGATAGAAATTGCTTGCTAGAGTAACTTCGTCGGTATAACCTTGAGCATCTGTAGTCATTGTGTACAGAGGTGTGCCGACAGCATCTTTGATGATTACAGTCGCCCCTTCAACATCAACGTTAGCAGCCTTTACTCTGAACTTAACCAGCTCACCTTCTCTAACTTGATTCCCCCATGCAGATTGTTGGTTCTTTACGTGGATTTTCGAGGTATCAAAATTTTGTAGTCCTGCAAACGAAAGTACAGTCGAGTTGTTGACAAGTTCTAGTGCCATTGGCATTTCTGCTGGAGGCATGTTTGCGGTGTTAGGCAGTTTGAGACACTCATTTTGAACATCCGGACATTCAGCTCCTAGCCATTGCATATTTATTGGGTAAAGTTCGTTGCCGCCAGGTGCAGGAATATTCTCTGATTGTATTGTAACCATAGACTCCGTAATGTTGTAGACCTGTAGAGCACCTGTGAAGGTATTGCCAGAGAAGTATCCAATGGAACCATATTTGTTACCGTAATTATCGTCATGATGCGATATGTTCACAGCAAAACTATCTGTTTGCATGTCATTATTCTGAACATTTACAATACCCCCCTTAATTCTCAGGGCATCACCGACGTTATTCTTTACAACATTGTTGTACAATGTTGCAGATGCACGGAAAATGTGAATCGCTGGACATTGGAAATCTCCACCATACATTTTTGCTGAATTACAAGTACCTGCATTGTTATCGATGAAATTGTTTTCCATGTATAGTCTAGATTCCGATGGTTGAATAGAGGGCCATCCGCTGTCCTGATAATGATATTCACCGTGAACCACTGCCTCTTTACCGGTATTTGTGATATTATTGCCTATTGCGACTACTTCAGAAGTACCGTATATCCATAATCCGTTAAATCCACCTATGGGCCCGATTGTGTTATCGTACAGATTTGCGGTAGATGAACGGATTGCAATTCCAGACCCTTGCTCAGCCCCTGAAATGGTATTGCGTGATGCAGAAATTCTTGCTTGGTCATAAGCAGTAATTCCTGCGCCTTCAGCAGTAGTTAGAGTGTTGTCATTAATGGTAAGCGTATGCTTGATTGAACCTGTTTGTTTGAAGCCGTTAGTATTCACTGCGGCACAGTTAATGTTTATGTTAGAGTTGGTTATTTCACCAGATGATTGTTTGAAAAATACACCATATCCATTGTCTGAAATAGTAATATCATCCAAGGCGATATAGGAATTATCTGCATAAATCATTTGTATACCTGAACCACTGTTTCCGCACGATCCTTCAGCGTCACCTGTGAATGTTGATGTTGTAATTCTCATCGGATCCGAAATTCCAGCACCAGCGCCCAGTGCATCAATTGCAGAACGAGCTCCGAGAGAGTACCCGTCTAATCCAAGCGAAAATGCCGAATTAGTGATTGTTGGGTTGGCTAAATTTGTTAGAAAAATATTGGAGCCATTGGTGGTTTGAAACGTCAAACCATTAGCGTTAGTTTTGGCGCCATCAAAGACTAAAGCTGCGTATTTAGCATTTGGATTTCCTCCAGTCAGATATATGTACTCATATCCAAATGCATTCTCAAATTCAACAAAATTTAGACCCGTTTTTGCTTCATCGATTGTGTTCCTTATAATCATCCCAGAGCCGCAAGCAGCATCCACGCTTCCGTAGCATGAGCCTCTGACTAGATACTCAGAGCCAGTTGGAATTGTCCAAGAGAATGTAGTAGGGTCGCCAGCTGAGCCATCTGATGGAGCACCACAAGATACTGCACCAACACAGATCGCCCCTCTTACATCAATGTGCTTACCGTAAGGAATAACGATTGTTGAACCGGCATTTACTATTAGTGATGCACCTGGGGCAACTGTCACATTGTCTGTTAGCGTATGTGTTCCAGTCCAGGTTTCTTGTCCGTTGAGTAAACCTTCAGTCGTTTGATTTATTCCTGCAGCTGAGACTGATGGAATCGAAATCATTGACAGCATTACCGACATGAACATTAATGCAACCATGGTCAAACTTTTTTCTTTCAATTTTGAAGTCATTATTACTCCTCTATAATGCCCTACGCAAGTGAAGAATATAATACTGCGGTAACATTGATTTTTTTTATAATATCAAATATTGGTAATTGTATCACAATAGGAAAGCTAAATTTGATAGATTTTTGACCTCATCTACTGACAATTTGGCATATTTCGTACTGCTGACAACCAATTTCCAGCATGAAGTTGACCATATCCTGATTGGTCATCATGAATTTGCCCTCTAGATTCTGTGCTGATACGTAATGCTTCTTTTACCGAATCAACACAAGAGCCATCAGATTGAGGATTTGGTTTCATTCTAGGTTGGTCTTCTAAAATCAGTGCTAAGGCTGCTGTTACGAATACAGTAGCATCCGAAGTACCACTGCTAGAATACCATGAATCGCCTCTTCCAGTACTGATTATTCCTTCACCAGGAGCAATTATTTCAGGTTTCATATTTGGGTTGGTTCTTTGCTCGCCATTTGGCATAATCTGAGAACCTAGCGAGCTGTTTTCCCAAACATCTCCGCCTCGTGTAGATGCCCCGACAGATATTGCTCGAGCAACATTACTTGGGACTGAAACTCTTCCATCATCATCAACACCACCATCGTTTCCCGCAGCGGCAACCACGAATATCCCCATATCAACTGCTTTTCTTGTCACTGAAGCAGATGGACCCTCTCTCATCATGCCATCATTTTGTGTACCACCCAGTGAAAGTGAGATAATGTCTGCCCCAAATGTTTCGATGCACCAGTTGATCGCCTGCGCCACATCACTTTCATCTGCAGTGTTTTTGCCAGTTCCATCATCGCCTAATGCCGCAACCATACCGAGTTGTATATTTGGCGACATACCTATTTGGTGTGATTGGGCTATTAGTAATCCTGACATTAGTGTTCCATGGGCAAGAAAACCATAATCCACGGGAGTTGATGAATCACCTATCATATCCTTAAACACAACATTAACTCCACTGAATGCAGGATTAGACAAATCGATACCAGTATCCACTATGCAAACCTTCACGCCTTCTCCAGTCAACCCCTCTAGATTGTCATCAGAAAAGCCAGCCTGCTCAGCAGCCCATTCAGACTTTGCAGGTGGCAAATCAACGATAAGATACCCAGATTGCCAAATCCATAAAATCAAAACCGCAAAAATAGCAAACAATATGCCGTTTGTCACTAAAAA
>CALDPP010000128.1 GCA_937911345.1 uncultured euryarchaeote
TTAGAATTTCTGACACAAGCGATTTAGCAGGTCAGACTACATGGCGAATAGTAAATCCAAAAGATTTGGAGAGAAATATTGACGCAGACATGGGGTACAGCTCTTGGGATTACACAATCACTGATAATCAAGGCAATGATATAATCGTGATAAATTTGGTCGCTGATACCTACGAAGACATTGTTTTGGGAATTACTCTGCCAGAAAATGTTGAAGCAGGAAATCAAACCGTTTACTTGAGAGTTTCAGAGGAAGGAGTCGACTCAAATGAGGCAAGATATTTCGATCTACCAATTGTTGTGAAAGTAGAAGAAGATGTACAACCAGGTCGTCTACCGATTACTCAAAAGAGTGAATATACACGTTTCTCTTCCCAAGAAACCAAGGATATAGAGTTTAGAATTTCTAACGACAATAATATTCCTTTAGATGTCGTAATTGAACTGGAAGAGCCATCCGGATGGGACGGCGAAATCGCTGCTACATCTTCACAAGTTGGTGGCGGTTTCTTGTTGGTTACCTTGCCCGCATATACTAGCAAAGATTTCTTTGTTGAATTAACAGCACCGGACAATCTCAAAGACGGTACTGATGTTGAGTTTGTATTACGAGTTACTCCAATGGACGATGAAGTTCCATATAATGCAAGTTACACACAATTATCGAAATTTAATTTCAAGACCGAGTGCACAGGATTGAGTTGTTTCATGAACGAAATTTATGATCCTGAACCACAAACCTTGGCTTTAGGTGCTGGGCTAGTATTATTGTTTATCCTTGCAGTATATCGAAGAGGTCGATATGATTCTACAGCTTCAAACTTCGTTGAGGTTCCAATGGAAGAGCAAATGAAAGAGGAAGAAGAAGTTGAGATGGATATCCCTGAACCGGTTACTGAGCCAGATGATGACATTGAATTGCTCGACGAATTAGACTCTATTTGATTCTAGTACTGAGTATCATTTAGACTCATTGTATGAACATCGTACCATTTGCCTTATGAAGCATAAAAACAGGCGAAGCATGTTGGTAACATGCGAAAGCGTTCAATTATCTCTGAGCCCGCGGCGAATTTGCAAATCGTCAAACATGTTGATGCTGTCAAATCATTGTCACTGATTGCATTGATGTTGTTGTCAACTATTGCTTCTATCAACTTCTTTGCCATCGATGCAAGTGCTTCAAACACCGACCAAGATGGTGATGGCTTGACCTACGGATTAGAGTATCTAATCAACTCATTCCCAAACGATCCTGACACAGATAATGATGGATTACCGGATGGCTGGGAATGGAAGTATGGATTGGACCCACTTTCAAGCGCCAATGATGATGGCGCAGTCGGTGACCCTGACGGGGATGGAATGTCGAACTTACAAGAATATACTTACAACATGCCATCTGGTTGGGACAACCCTGCTACACCAAACATGCTCGACAATGGTATCTGGTGGAATGGTACAGTACCTGTTAGTAATTGGAATGAAGAGGATTCACTGCAATACTTGAGGCCGGGTTGTGGTGATGCTGGCAGTGACGGAAATGGTAACACAATTCTCTGTGATGAAGACCCTGTCGGCAATATTTGCGCTAATGGCTTTGATGATGACCAAGACGGGTTAGTAGACTCTGCCGACCCTGATGGTGATGGAGATGCTGATTGTTCATCAAATGATGATGATGGTGATGGATTGATTGACGAAGACGTCAACGGTTGGGATACCGATGGAGATGGAATGCCAGATGGTTGGGAAGCAGCCAACGGATTGAATGCTACATCACCATCTAATTTTGACGGTCCAAATGGCGACCCGGATGGAGATGGTTTGAACAATCTACTGGAATACATCAATCCGTCATGGAATACAATGTGTGGCTCAATTCCATGTTTTAGGCCTGGTCCTGATGGTAATCCAACTGAAACGACCTCGCCATGTGACCCTGTGACAGGTGTTGGCCCGGGAGGCTGTGCTACTATGACTGCTGAAGTAGACGGTATCACTTCGACAAATCCACAACGCCCAGACAGCGACAACGATGGGTTGAACGATTCATACGAAGCACTTGTTCTTCTAACGGACCCAACATCATCGGATACCGATAATGATGGGATTCCAGATGGTGTCGAAGTGAATGGACTTTATGGTAATCCAGCTCAAGCTAGCGACCCAAGAAACAACAACACTGACGGTGATGCACTTGATGATGGTGAAGAAGATAACAACAGTAACGGTGTATTAGATCCGGGTGAAACAGATCCAACAAGGAAAGAAGATTCAGGTGATGCTGACCAAGATGGAATCCAAAATTGGGAGGAGAATTTATCCTGTACATTATGGGATGTTGCAGATTCAGATTTTGGCGGAGTGAATGATGGTGATGAACTCAACGTTACACATGGTACAGACCCTTGTGACTCATTTATCAATTTTGAAACAACGATAACTAATTGGAATTCAGGTAGTTCACTTCTATCGATTCTGGATACCTCTGGTTTCAATCCTAATGGTGGACAGGGTTGGTACAATCAGTCGGGAACATTATCGTCATTTACCTACGTTTCTATCTCGGGGTTGTCTCTAGTTGGCGTTTCCTCAGGACCGCCAGTCGGGGTAACACAAGCCCTGAATCGCAACGGCTCATTTTGTCATACCGATGCAACTGCTGCGGGTACACTAACGACAACTCAGCAATATTGTGATGATGATTATGAGGACTCAGATGGCGATGGACTTGCGGATTGGGAAGAAATTCTCGGTGTATTCGGTTGGTTTTCTAACCCGAATCTAGTTGACACTGATGCAGATGGAGTTAGCGATTTTGACGAAGTTTTTGACTTCACAGACCCCAATGAACCTTGTAATAATCTACTAGACGATGATGGAGATACTCTAAATAATTACTTTGAAGATACGACCGGTTGTGATTTGATATGGATTGGAATTGGTAACGGCAGTACGGATGCATGGGTCACAAATCCCTCCGAATTCGATACTGACAGTGGTGGTGTCGACGATAGAACAGAATATTCTGACGGAACCAATCCAGAATCAAACCCACTAGACGATGTTCTTCCTGAAGACTTTGACGGTGATGGAATTCCAGATGCCATTGAAAATTTGACCGGAACAGATTGGACTAACCCAGACACTGATGGCGGTGGGATGCTGGATGGCGATGAGTGCCCTGTTGCATTTTGGGGTACTCTTTGTGTAAACTCGCCGTTTGATCCTTTTGACCCAACCGATGACATCGTAGAGAACGGAGTGGTTTTCTGGGCAAACAATACTACAGGAGCAGTTGATACAAGCCAAACTCACCGTTGGAGGCTAAACACCAATGACTTTTACACGGGCTCGACTTATGCAAATTTAGCCGAAGTTCATCCATATTCTCGTTTATTACCGAGTGTTGATAATACCACACAACTACCGGATGGTAGTTTTTCAAACGGAACCTTAGACTGGGACATAAATTATAGACAACCAATTGGAACTGGTAACTTACCTGTTTCGTCATATTATCGTAACATCACATTTTGGTCTGACCCAGCAACAACCCTTCAACGTTCGAACGATACACACAACGTGAATATCGATTTTGGTGAGGTATTCAGGGTAAATCTCAAACAAGAGGAATATTTCTTCGATTGGAATACACTTGCACCTAATACAATAATTTCTCAGGATTTTGATTACCAACTAATCGTTCCTTCGTCATTCAACGACCCACAGTCATCAGAATTTTTCGTTACTCAAACAGTTAATTCAGTCACTCAAAACGCAACATCTCAAGATGCGTACACTGTTGCTAAATCATTAAGCGATTTCCTTCGACTTGGAAATGAAACCTTTAATTTCAGTTTATTCCATACTCCAGCACCTAGGCCAACAGGACAAGACGTCACTTCCTATGTTCTTGAAAGTGGGTTTGGTCAGTGTAAAGATTACAATGCAGCGTTTGTCACAATGGCGAGAATTGCTGGAATACCAGCCAGATTTGTAACTGGATACGTCGGTGGTCAATGGAATGGCGCAGGATACACAGTGTCCACTGGAGATTACTCTTCGTGGGGTGAAGTCAAACTGTCATTTAACAGTGGTTCGGGTGAAATAGACATGGGATGGGTACCATTCGATTCTTGTCCACCCTCCGAGAATCTAACCGTATTAAATCAATCAATTACACCGTTGACTATAGACAGAGACCTATCTGATACCTTTGATTTCTCCGGCCAGTTTGTCTACGCAGACAATTCGACACCGATAGAAGACTATGACTTGTCTGCATATCTAGTGCCGTTATCTAATACCCAAGCAGAATTGGTCGAGGAAATGTTTGTGGCGGATGTAATAACAGACCAAGATGGTAATTTCTCATTCAGTGGCAATCTTGCAGTTTCATTAGACCCCGGAGTGTATACACTGTTGATTAAACATAACGCATTTGAACTGATTCCATCAGATGTTATCATTTACCAAAGTTGGATTAACCTTACAGATGATTCAGTAATCATTCACGAATTCCCTCAAGCA
>CALDPP010000129.1 GCA_937911345.1 uncultured euryarchaeote
AAAGAGTTGAGAGTAATGGTGCTAGAACAATATTACACATTCAAGAGATCAAAGTAAACTCTGGCGGAAGTGGAGTATTCAACCATCGATGGACTCCTGACAGAGATGGCTCCATGTGGGTTGAATTCATTATTGTAGGCGGTTCTGTTGCGCAAACTGAAACTTTCTATGTTGATGATGGTGAAAGCGATGGATTCTTTGGAGGTTTGTCAGAGATGAATCCAGTCTTGTTAGTTATCATATTCTTGCTAGTTGCATCCTTGGTTGGAATACTTATTTTTGGTCTCCGTACACCAAAGCATGTTCAAAATCAACGATTGCCAACAAACAAAAATTACCAAGCCGTTAATCAACAGATAAGACCCCAACAAAATCACCAGTATGCTCGACAACAAGCACCAAATTCACCCGGTGATAATCCATATCAGTAACTGTCGAAGACTTCAAGTGGGATATTGAAAAGCCCTTCATCGAGGGAGTAGGAGGACTGCTGACAGAGTTCGACTCTGAGGAAAGTCCCCTCTCCATAGCGCATGTGCCTCACAGAAGAGAGAAATCAGAGATGGTTTGGTTAATGCAATAGAAACGAACGATATAGGGGTTGTACAATGATGTTGAAAAACAGAGATTTCCTTATGGTCGATGAAACGAGCAACCGCACAGGAGCAAGTCCAAGCAGTTCCAATGAGGTAGCGCGCCTAGGAACAGGTAGGATGCTAAGTTGAATGCAGTCGCCGAAAGGTAACAGAAAGGGGCTTACTCCCTACTCCCTCGCTAATCTTCCAAAACAGCATCAAGCGGTTTCATAGATATGGGCGATGCTAGTGCAATTCCTTCACCATAATCTACCCAATACGGTTCACCTTTAATCATTGATTTGACCACCTTTTCAGAGGTAATCACTGCTGGCATCAAAAATGTGCTCGTAATGAATGCGAATATTATCAACAGGCACATTATCATGAAGAAGTTCTCTAGACCGGGGAAGGTTACCAAGAAGCCTGCACCGATGCCACTTACAGTGGTAATTGTGGTCTCAAAAATTGTTTGTCCGGTTTCTTCAATTGAATTGGCAATTCCAACCGGTGTTTCCCCTTCTTCCTGTATTCGGTGCATAACGTGTATCGCATCATCTACTCCAATTCCAAAAACAATTGTTCCTATCATCGCAGTGAAAATATTTACATTCACATCTGGGCTATTCATCAATAGTGGTTGCCAAAGAATAACTACAGCAACAGGAACCATGGTAATAATTCCTAATCTAACTGACCTAAACACAATGCCAAGGACGATAGTAAGTATGATCATGGTTACAATTGTTGTTAGATTTTGCGAGCTGTGAATGCCCTCGTTTATGTCTAGCGAGACAGGTAGTCCACCGGTTAGTTTCGATGACTCGGTTCCCTCGAGGCCGGTGTCTTCATCAAGCATTGCATCAATATCCTCTCTCAGAACAGCCGCTTCATTCAAATTCATATACGGTTGAGTAACGTATACTATTCCCTTGGTACCCTGCTCATTCAACAACATTGATTTAACTTCATCACTTAATGTATCGAAAACAACATTCACCATGTCTCGTCTTATCTCATCCCTACCGCTAGTATCGTCGGTTGGATCGGAATCACTCGCATCTAGTGCAAGCCATAAATGACACTCAATAGGGTCATTAGATTCCCAACATGGCTCGTGCAATAAATCCCACAGGCTTCCTTGATACAACACAATGCCGTCATTCAAGCCAATAGTAACTGGAATAGTTCTCAAGAAAGTGACAATGCTAGTGGTATTAGTTCTCTCAACCTCACCTATCCTTTGTTCCAGTTCGTGAATTACATCTAGTACTGGTAAGTCTCTTATTGCATCCGTTTCATTTCTATCGCCTCTCTCCTCGGCGCTGAAGATGAATAGAGATGTTTGTCCGCCACTAAAGTATTCAGAGTATTCAGCCAATGAATTCAGCGAATCTATTCCGTCCGGTGCTTCTGATGAGCCAGTAATTGGTTCATTCATTGAATCAAGATTTATGATGCCATAAAATGTAACCGAGCCAAAAATTATGACAATTGGTAAGAATGCCTTCACAGGGATTTTGCCGATGTTTTTCCACATCATTGGATTTGTCCTTTTGTTATAGCGTAACATCCACGCAATTGTTGGAACTAAAATAATACTCAGTACCAATGTAGATGCTATCCCTAGGACCAATGTTACACCTACCGACCTTATCGGCGACACAGTAACAATTTGGGGTGCAATAAGCACTGAAAATCCAATCACAGTTGTGATTGCAGAAAGGAAAACTGCAACACCGGTTGAACTTGCCATTTCTAACACGCATTTTTTATAGAAATCAAAATCCCATAAATCAGGAATCTTAATCTCTTTTTCGCCACGTTTTTTCCGGCGTAAATTATCATCCTGCATTTTCTGTAATTCTTTTCTTCTCACTTCTTCAATACGATTCACCATATGCAGTGCATAGTCCACACCAAGGCCAATTAGTATCGGGAAAGTAGCAACAATCATCGGCGTTAGTGTTATGTCAAGTAATACTGATGAACCGAAAGTAAATGCTAGTGCCATTACAATTGGAGTTCCAGTAATTGCCACTACCTTCAGCGACCGATGCAATGCAGTAATTATCAGCACAGTGAATAAAATCGACCAGGGCAAAATCATCAACAAATCTTCGTAAATCGCAGCAGAAATATCTTCCAGTACTTTGGTTAAACCTGTTACTGTCATCACGCTTATTTCTGAATTGGGCCGGTTATCGACCACTCTCTCAAAGTGAGCGAGTAATTCTTCAAAATTATTGAAATCATCAATTTCCTCAAAGTTCTGATTCATTCCAACTATAATTGCTGTTGTATCCCAAATACCGTCATTGTTTGTGTCTTTAATCAACGTATCAAAACTACCATTTGATTGTTCGATTATTGTATCAATTCTTTCTTGTTCAGGGATGACATACTCACCCCCGCCTGGTATATTGTCGCAAGGCAAGTCAAGTAGTGGTATGCGAGTATTCATTCCATGAACGCAAAGAGAATTGTTGAATCTACCGTCAGCTGAGTTGATTTCTTTGATTACTTGTGCAGGAGATATAATCCATAGAACTCCATCATTTCTGCCGTTATCATTTTTATCATAGTCAATGCCTCTACTAATTGAATCGCCATTGACATTATTTGCATCTCCTTCTACCCAACTTATTACATCAAGAATTTCCTTATCAGTTATGTTTGCATCACTTGACAAATCAAATGCATTCTCAGTTCTGATGTAGATGACAGTTATGTCGGTGGACCATTCTTCTCTTACTTCTAATAGAAGATCTGTAGATGGTGCCCCGTCAGGCAGGAATATTTCCACATCATCATCAATTTGTGACTGGAAATCCATGCCTTGCTGAGCGAAGAATGCAGAAATAATGATTAGCAAAACAACAACACTAGCAGGGGAACTTAGAACGTTGCTATACATGTTGTCTAATGATTGCATGGTTTTTTCTGATGCAGCAACCTTTACTTTGCGATATTTTTCTTTTACCACCATAAGCGGCCCATGATTGTTGGTGGGCCCTTCGGTCATGGTATGTGCATCTGTGCTAGGGATTTGAATAATCCTGTTACAGGATTAAACTTAGTTGTCTTTTATTGTTATCAATCTAAGCCGAATTCCCTAATGATGAGATGTCTAAGGAAACCTCGAGCAGATTGTAAAACTAAGCCAGTCGCCATCAGTGAGAGTCCTAAGACTCCAATCCATACTGCAGACAAACCAGGGCCGATGTAATTGTCCAACTGCCCTGTAACATTTTGCGCCAAATTCAAACCCATTGCAGCACCTGCTGCAAACAATCCTAAACCTGGGATTCCTAGTACTAGAATTGGCTTCTTGTGTGAAAGTGAGATTAATGCCCAAGATAAAACCGTGAAGCCGTGAGAAACAGCAGTGAAATTAGAGCCCTTTGGAACATCATATCTAACCATTGTAGGAACTTCTGTAATACTCAGTTGCTTTTCATGAGCGTCTTCAAGCATCTCCAGAGATAATTCCATTCCCTCACTATCAAATCTTAGGACATCTAAAGCACGTTTTGAGAATGCTCTAAATCCTGATTGTGTGTCTTTAATTGAGATATCTCTTGAAAGATTACTAGCAGCAGTGATTACTTTGATTCCTAATCTTCGGTAAGCGGGCATATCTGTTCCACCACCGCCTTCAATAAATCTTGAACCAATAACGAAATCATCGTCTCCGTTAATTATTGGTTCGAGTAATTTAGGTATATCAGCAGCCTCATGTTGTCCATCACTGTCGAGGACTACTAGTGCATCGGCTCCCATTTCTCTTGCTTTGATGAATAATGATTTCAAAGCTCCACCATAACCTCGGTTTATTCTATGTCGGACAACAACAGCTCCACAGGCTTCTGCGATTCGAGCGCTTGAATCTGATGAACCATCGTCCACACATATTACTGCATCAACATGCTTCAGTGTCATCGTGACCACTGTGCCAATTGTCTCTTCCTCGTTATACATTGGCATGCCAGCGATGACAATTGGCTTGACGCCACGCTGTGAATCCCCATCTTTCACAAATTTCGGGTTTGCTGTGACTATTTAGGAGTATTGATAATTTATAGGAAATTTATAATTTATCGAGACTAATCCAAAAATCAGTATCGACATTAAGCATGAGTGCTGGAAGTAATAATTCAGACGTAACTGAATTGTGCTGAGGAGTATGATTGATTGCATTTAGTCTTGAATTTGACTTATAGTTGTAACAACTCTCTCTCCGTTAAGCACCTTGTTAAGTGCATTCAGAGAAATTACCAGTGGAACATATTCTTGTCCATCACTGGTAATATATGTCTCACAGTCAGAGAAAGCATCACTGTTGATCGATACCTTAATTGCACCTCCAGCATTACTTCTTCTAACATAACCAACAAGGTTACTCTTTGGTTCATTCTCATTCATTTCATTTTCAGGTTTGCTTTTTTTTGCCATATTACCACATCACTGCTTTTGCAGTAATGCATGTTATTTTCGTCTATGTACTTGAAACTAAAGAGCGATAGTGAAACCATTTGTCTTATACGGACGCAGCGTTTGGTCAAGTCATGCGAGCCTTGGTTACAGGTGGTGCTGGTTTCATTGGTTCACATTTAATTGATGAATTAGTCTACTCTGGTTACGAAGTGAGAATATTTGATAATTTATCGAGTGGAAGTTTAAG
>CALDPP010000130.1 GCA_937911345.1 uncultured euryarchaeote
GTAAAGATTGTTGCACCAAATCTAGAAAATGCGATCGCTGGAACAACACTGCATTTAGCAAATACTGAAGAGCAGAAATCTGAAGCAGAGCAATCGATAAGAGAGGAATGGCGTGGAATATACGAAAAAATGCCAATCATGTGCTCAACATGTAAGAAAGTGTCACCACGTGCTGAATTCGTTGAAAGTTGCCAAAATGGAACATGCCCCGGAGCAGTTGAAGAAAAGGATGGAGTCGTTATCAAGGCCGATACAGTCGGCGGATTAGAAGCATTGGCCTTCGAATTATTCAAACTGAAAATACCGGTAAGACAGGCCACTGTAGGCCCAGTCAACAAGAAAGACATTCTAATGGCCAAATCGATTCAAGATCCTTTGAACAAAGCGATTCTTGGTTTCTCTACTAAACCAAATACTGAGGTTGTTGAAGAATTAACTAACGATTCCTCCGAGGTTGCCTTTTTCAATGGCTCAATAATTTACCACATCATAGATGCTTTTGAAGAATGGCGGGCTGAAAAGCAAGCAGAAATTGAGGCTGCACAACGTGAATCCTTAGTCTATCCAGGCAGGCTACTATACCTGAAAGACCACACTTTTAGGGCAAAAAACCCAGCAATCGTAGGAATGAGAGTTGTTGGTGGTAGAATCCATATTGGTCAAAAATTGATGAAGTTGGACGGTACACCAGTCGGGCAAGTAAAGAGTTTGAGAACTCGTAGTTCTGAAGACGTCAAGGAAGCAAATCAAGGTGATGAAGTAGCAGTTGCTATTCAGGGGCCAACAGTTGGCAGACATATCGAAGAGTTGGATGAATTCTATGTCGACGTACCTGCCTCACACGCCAAACGCTTGAAAAAACTGAATCTTGACCCTATTGAGCAAGAAATTCTTGATGAATTGATTAGATTACATAGAAAAGAAGACCATTTCTGGGGCAGATAAGGTCTAAACTCAATGATATCTAATGACATAACTCGACCTCACATTCATATATAGAGTGGTTTGGTTATGAGTTGTAAGGAGTTGTGAATATGGAAGCAGGATTCTCCCCTAACGCAGGAATGCCGGCACCTACTGGCTCACAAGATTTGATTGGTACTGTATCTGCAATATCAACTAGTTTGATGGGTGAAGTTAGCAAAGTTATCATTGGTAAAAATGAAAACTTGCGCAGAGTAACCGTTGGTATTCTATCTAACGGCAACATGTTGTTGGAGGACTTTCCTGGTTTGGCAAAAACACTGTTGGCAAATACCTTTGCTAGAGCTTTAGGTTGTAAATTCAAGCGTGTCCAATTCACACCGGATTTGCTTCCATCTGACATCATGGGGACTTACATGTATGACCAAAAATCAGGGGAGTTCAAATTAAGAGCTGGTCCATTATTCTCCAACATTTTGTTGGCTGACGAAATCAACCGAGCACCGCCAAAAACACAAGCGGCTTTGCTTGAAGCTATGGAAGAAAAGCAAGTAACAATTGAAGGTATTACGCACAAATTACCAGCACCTTTCGTAGTATTGGCAACACAAAACCCAATTGAACAAGAAGGAACATACCCGCTTCCTGAGGCTCAAATGGACCGATTTTTGATGAAAATGTCGATGGGATACCCAGACCGTTCAGAAGAAAAAGCAATCCTAGCAAGGAGAAAACTGCGTGGAAAAGACAATCACGATGTAGAACAAGTTACCTCACCAAAGAAGGTTGTTGCAATGCAGAAAGCATTGGAAACCGTTCATGTCGACCCTGCGATTCTTTCATACATTGTTGAAATTGTTCAACGGACTAGAGAAGATCATCGTGTCGTTAACGGAGCATCACCTCGTGCTAGTCAGTCTTTGTTCAAGACTGGTAGAGCGGCGGCGGCAATCGCTGGAAGAAACTACGTCATTCCAGATGACATCAAAGGCATCGCACTTCAGATTATTTCGCACAGAATTAATATGAAACCAGAAGCAAAGATTCGAGGAATAACTGGAATGCATATAGTCAGAAAAATTCTTTCCGAAGTACCAGTTCCAGTAATCCAACCAATGTGATTGTGACGAAAACAAACCTTGCATTGAAAGGGGAGTTCTTCCGTGGTCTATATTGTCCGAGAGTTGTGAATCATGAATCCGTATAAGATGGTCATCGCAGTAGCCAATCAAAAAGGTGGCTGTGCGAAGACTACTACTGCGGTTAATCTTGCAGCAGCGCTATCGAAAGGGTCAAAGCGGCAGAAATTGCCTCCTGCCAAGGTTTTACTGATTGATTTAGATCCTCAAGGCAATTGCGCAACATCATTTGGTGTTGAAAAAAAGAAGGTCAAGCGAACTGCATATGACTTACTGACCAATGACAGCGGTGAAGAATTACCTCTGATGGATGAATATCTCATTTCTCCTAAAGCCCTTACAGAAAGTATGCAAGAAGCATGGAGTATGAGAAATGGAGGAAAAGCTGCTCCCGACAATATTACTGTTGATAATTTGTGGTTATTACCAAGTGACATACACCTTTCAGGTGCTGAAATTGAACTAAGTCATAAAATCGGCAGAGAAACGAGATTGAGAGAAGCATTAGCACCAATTATCGATAACTTCGATTACATCATAATTGATACTCCACCCTCTTTGGGATTGTTATCAATCAATGCAATGTGTGCAGCTAACTGGGTCATGGTTCCTGTCCAAGCCGAATACTACGCCTTGGAAGGATTTAGTATGTTGATGAATTCTATCAAGATGATTCAAAGAAGGATTAATCGAAATTTGAAAATTTTCGGCGTAGCAATGACTATGGTTGATGCTAGGTCGAAACTCAGTCGCCACGTGTGCGATCAAGTCAACACAAAAATGCCCAAGAAATTATTCAAAACCACAATAAGAAGATTAGTGAAAGTTGCTGAAGCACCGTGGTCTGGCGCTCCAACAGTGTTATTGAACAAACCAACTAACTCAGGTGCCGGTGCAGGTTCGTTAGAATACTGGACTCTAGCAAAAGAATTCCATCAGCGCGTTATGGCTATGCGTAGAGAATTTGGCGTCAATGAACAACCAAGATTATTGTTAGACAGAAATAGATAA
>CALDPP010000131.1 GCA_937911345.1 uncultured euryarchaeote
AAGTGGCATTTTCAGTCACTGTAGTTCCCATCGGAGCCGATACAATACGAGTCACCTTTACAGCAGAATCTGTCAACAAAGTGTTGTCACACTGGGCTAATCTTTCATTGAGTAATCTGCTTTTATTCCATGAGTTGTATATTAGCCAACTTGGCACTCCAAGACAAATAATGGCGATGAACCATAGAAATAATTCAATCATTTAATCACCTGTCAAGCAATCCTTGCCAAGAAAGTTTAGCATATTGTTCTGCAACTTCAGCGGGATTATCTGCCCGATGAATACCAGAACCCACTATTATGCAATCAGAACCTGCAGTAATTGCTTCATATGGATCGCCGTATCTTTGTCCCATTTCACCATCTCCTACAGCGATATTTACTCCAGGAGTCCATATCATTTTTTGTTCACCAACACGCCGCCGCAAATCTTTCAATTCTTCGGGACGAGACCCATTACCAATGAATCCTAAAACACCATCAGATTGTATTCCATTATCAACCACATTCTGTGAATAATCTTCAGTGAGCAAATTTCCACGACTGGACATCTGTGCTAAAAGCAAAACCCCACCTTCTCGTCCAACACTTTTCCATGCGGATTGCAATCCGTCAACAATGTCTGGCCCGGAAATCAAATGAGCAGTAACTATGTCAGACCAAGAGCGAATGTCATAAATTCCGCCCATTTGAGATTGGCTAATTTTTCCTATATCAGCGAACTTACGGTCTTCAAAAATCAGCAAGTTATGCTGTTTGGCGACTTGGCAAAATTCTACCCATGCCTCAGGAGTCCAGTCATCAATAAGGTCGACATGAGTCTTCAATGCGGCAATGTATGGTCCGACTTCCACTACTAGTTGGAAAAGCCCTGACATGGTGTTTTTGTCAGCAGCTAAACAAACGAGGCTTTGCTTTTCCGTAGCCACTTCCATATATCGACGAGCCATGGGAAGCACAGCATTTGTCCACCGATTGCCCCATGCCTCAGCCGCCTGCATGATTAGGTCCAAACGTTGCTACAACACATAACTTACGGATTAATTCAGTAAGACATCAGTTTATTGAAAGAGAACATACCCCCCCAATCATGCGTCAGGCAATACTGTTAGCAGTGATGTGCTTGATGCTACCTCTTTCCGGCTGTTTTTCACCGGGTGAATCAACACAATCAAACACTGAGGATTCTATTTATCCAAGTATATACGATAGGTATGAATTAGAATGGAATTGGGATGGTTCGTATGCCATGGTTCTTGAAAATGGGCCATACGAAGCATTGGATGTCCAAGAGGCGACAATAACCGTCGATACAACAGGTGTATGGGGAGGAGGGCCTAACAGCGCTGATGTCCATCTATCATACTGGTTACCTTCGAATACTGAAGCAGGTGAACAAGTCCCAGTCATTGCTGTAGTAAGTCCATACTTTTCCTATGGCCAACCCGGTGACGAATCAAATCCAACCAATGTTGTTGCTGCAGGTCGTGGCGAATTTATCTATGACAATTTTATTCCACACGGATACGCATTGGCTCAAGTTGCTGTGTTTGCTACAGAGGAAAGCACAGGATGTTTTGATTACCGCGGCGACGGAGAAGGCCTCGGGATTCATTCTGCAGTAGAATGGCTTGGTGACCAAGAATGGAGCAACGGGAATGTTGCAATTTATGGCAAATCATATGAAGGCGCCACGGCATGGGAAGCGGCTGCTCAAGGAAGTGAGCATTTGAAGACAATTGTGCCAATTTCAGGCACCACTGCATTAGCACCATTACTCTACAAAAACGGTAGTGCTGAAGCGAGGTCACAAATAATGCACTCAAACTATGGCAGCAGTATCTTAGATTATGATGACGACGATCTTGATAACTTGTGTTCTGATGTAGTAGAAGGATTTCTGGCAGGGCCAACAAGATATGGCCTTGGAGAATTAGACCCATACATGGCAAATTACTATGATGAAAGAAGCCACATAGACAAAGCTCTAGGCACTTACAATGGAAGTATATACTGGGTTCAAGGGATGCAAGATTGGAATGTTGATCCACACCAAGTATTTGGCGGGCCACCAGGCACAAACTGGTATCAAGCATACATCGACGCTGGCTATGAAGTAGCCGGAATGCTAGGGCAATGGGAGCATAATTATCCAGACCAATGGTCTAAGCATAATGCACAAGATTCGGGTTACGGCGGGGAAGCTATTCACAATATGACTCGTTGGGATTGGGGGCAAGACCTATTCGAATGGATGGAATACTACCTCAAAGGAATAGGTCCAAAACCATCTCTGCATGCTCAGATTCA
>CALDPP010000132.1 GCA_937911345.1 uncultured euryarchaeote
CCATTTGTCGACCAATGTTTCAATGCGCTTTACTTCAGCGGCTAATTCGCCATAGTCAGACATCTGTTTCAAGATGTCGAAAATTGACTTTGCTCCAACTTCACCAAGCGATAGAATACCCATTCGAGTGATGAACATATGCATTTCTTTTTCGATTTTAGTTGCTGAACGCTGCACTTCAAGCAGTGGAAAGGCAATTGCACCGAGGGCACATATAATTGGGAATACAAGAATCATCAGTACTCCTGCAAAGCCTTGGAAAAGAGCACCATCACCAAGTCCACCAGTCAAGAAGACTATGGCAAGAGCCGTGATTAGCCCGGCGAGTGATGCACCACCGACAAATAGGAACAAGAAACGCGGAATCGGCATTTCAAGCCTTCTAACCGCTACTTGCCAGATTGGCATTCTTTCCATATTCAAACCTCCTAACCGTGATTGACTCCTGTCCAAGTGTCAATTGCTCGGTCGAAGGCTTCGAATCCATTGTTGTAATAAATACCGAGTAAGTCAAACACATCGTCATAATGCGTCAAATCTCTGTCAGCCATTTTGTCAAGCGCTGCGGCTCTTTTTAACATCTCATCATAGATATCTCTCTTGTTGGAAAATCCAGCCATAGCAGCGATTTTATTCTCTAACAGATGACTTTGGAACATACCACGGAAATAGTGCTTATCTTTGACTGGGTCCCATTCGAACATACCACGGGTCAACACACCATCGCTGTGCTTGTTGTAGCCAATTACTTCGTCAATTCCAGTTACACGTCGGGCTATACCGCCGCCTGGCGCTTCGACTACTTCTTGGAAAATCGCGAAGTTTAGATTGTCGAAGAACCGAATTGGAACGTTGATTGGGTCACCGGTGAATCTTTGAATCATCTTGACAATTGACGATGCGTGGAATGTCGCAATAACTGGGTGACCAGTCTGCATCGCTTGGAATGCTGTCGCACCTTCAACACCACGAATTTCACCGATGATAATGTATCTTGGTCTGCTTCTTAGTGCGGCTTTCAACAAGTCGAACATCTCAACTCTTGATTCCTCGTTCTTTGAGTCTCGAGTAACCAGTCGTTGCCAAATCTTGTGGCGAACTTTTACCTCAGGAGTATCTTCAGCTGAATAGATTTTTACATTGTGATCGATAAATGGCAGAATTGCATTCAATGTCGTAGTCTTACCTGACGCTGTTTCTCCTGACACCAGTACCGACATACCATACTCTAGACAAATCCAAATGTACGCTGCTACTTGTGTAGAAATAGTTCCCCACTTGATTAGTTGGATAATGGAAATTGTTTCTTCAGCGAATTTACGTATAGTGAATGACGGACCGAGCATGGATACGTCATCGGAGAAAATGATGTTGATACGGGAACCATCAAGCAGCGCTCCGTCAATAATTGGCTTGTTATCTGATACCGGACGGCCAATACGTTCCGACATTGCTCTTAGATAGCGAGACAAAATCTCTCGCTCTCTGAATCTAATGTTTGAGGTAACCATACCAAACACCTTGTGGTCCATGTGGATATGTTTGAGACCAACTGAGTGTATATCTTCCAGCATTTCATCGGAAAGTAGTGGCTCAAGCGGCCCGTTTTTGATTAAGTCACGGATAATGATGTATTCTAGGCGCTTCCTTTGGTCTGGAGTCACGACAACTCGTTTGTCGTCCATACCAATCATTTCCCAAAGCCTGCCTTGACGACGAGGTGTTACGCCAACTTCACTGTCTAGTACGGTATAGCGCTCAACCATTTGGGTTAGGATATTTTCAAATTCACCATCGGTGGTAAATGTCGGTGCAGTTGGTGCCTCTTGCAAGAGTGTTTCTACCAACTCACGACGCATGTTCTCCTCTTCTTCGGTTAGTTGAGGCTCTAGACCAAACCATAGGATTTGGCCACCATTGCCTTCATCGTCTTCCGGTGGTTCGTATATGTGAATAAAAATAGGCTCTTTAGCCAAATAAATCAGGTTGAATGGGCGGTTTTTCTTGGCATCTCTGTCAAGTGGGCCATAATACATTGGCCTCGAACCATAACGTGATTCAAAATCTCTGACCCAGTCAGCCACGTGAGGATATGCCGCCATGACACTATTGAGGTCACCTTTTGCGAATCTATCTTCATCAGCCATGTTAACACCTCTCAACTGACCGCAGTAATATCTACGATGAAGCCCATACTAGGCTCTACACGCCAGCCAACACTGGTTTGGACTGGACCCGCTGCCCTAAGGAATCTAGTAACGACAATGCTTCTCTTCAAATCTCCACCAATCAATGCGGTTGACAAATCAAGAACTACTTCAGCAGAAGCCCTCATGTTGTGTAACAACTTGTGATTCATTTCATCAGGATCTAAGCATAGCATTATTGAGCGACCTTCAGCAGTGATTTTTCTCAACTTTTGCATCAGCTCAAAGCGTTGCTTATCGTCAAGGTCATCCGGCATAAGAGCACTTGCTGAATCGAGAATTACGACATCCGCTTCTTCAACTGCCTCACTGTTTAGGACGTCTTCAAGACCAACATCCGGTCGAGCCTCGGCCACTGTTCCAAATCGTGAAAAGATCATCAAACGTCCTTCACGCAAAGCGTCAGTTACTCCGTAGCCAATGGATTCCATTTGTTCAATCCAGCCACGTGTGGTCAATTCAGTTGTCACGACTAGCACCTTAACACCGTTGTCAAGCATGCCGTGAACTAACCTTTGAGCGATTAGCGATTTACCAGCACCTACTACGCCTTGTAAAACATACAGTGACCTGTTAGGTAATCTAAGACCCATGGTGTCGGCTAAAGAGTCCGTTTCAACGTCGAAGCCAAAGCCATCCTCAACCGGCTTGTGTGGGAAATTCAATGCATCATCAGAGTTCATTCAATCTCACCACCGTTGATTCTGTAGCTTCACCCTGATAGCCAGATACAGAAACTGACTGGACGAGGGTTGTTATTTTGATATCAGTATCATCAGCGTAGCCAAAGTTACCGCTCAAAACGACTTCTAACAAACTGGTTGAGTCCCATGCACCTCCGCTAGGAAGGACTGTTGTCGAAACATCGGAATTTGCTATCACAACACCGTCTACTTGTACGAAGATAGAGGTTTCATCCAGCACATACTCACCGCTATTTTGCAGGTAAAAGGTAATGCTTTCAGTGGGATTAACCGGGTCATTATCGTATGCTACATTGGATAGATCTCCAGCATAGTCAAACGATGTTTTTGAATCCGCCTCATTCTCTCTGCGTTCTTGTTCCATGGCTGAGGTGATATCGCCGTATTGGCTAATCAAGACAGCAGATACTGCTCCTGAAACCAATAATGCAGTAGCCAAAAAGATGAATGTTGATGCTCCTCCGTCTGCCATAATTATACCTCACTCAAGTGCTCTAGCAGTATTAAATCCGTTACAAGATAGCGCTGCTGTCTCAAATACAGTATTGCCAAGTCCACGCCATACAACACCAACTGTGTCGCCTGGATAGATATAATCGGAATCTGCTATTGGCGCTAATGTTGCCAAATTTCTTGCATTTTCTCCATCAAGGAATACCCACACTTCGTTTACTGGAACTATTACCGAACCTACATTGGTGATATTCACATCGATTACAGTGGAACGAGTGACCACAGACAAGGCTCCGTTCGAACCTGTTGATTGTGGGCCGTCAATTACAATGGTTGGGTTGGACGAGTAGTCGCCATGGCTGGTGATTGACCATGAGACTATTGCTCCGCTTGAATTGACTGTAAAGGTCCCAGTAAATCCAGAACCTCCACCGCCTGTGGCGCTAATTGTTCCGTTAACATAACCGCTACCTGGGTTATCTATCTGTAAGGATGTTATCGCTCCAGTAGCAATGTCAGCATCATCGATGGTGAAAGATGGAACTGGTTCATTGGCCGAATCAATGGTCTCTAATGACGACTCCAATCGAAGGTCAATTGCATTAACAGCTAACGCTAATACAACCAACATCGAAGTGCCTACTATTAGGCCACCAATACCGACCGACGCACCCATCTCACTCTTCTCCTCTAAGTTGCTTTACTTGTCTCCAAGATGTTACCAATGCAGAAAATGTCAACAATTCACGATGTGGTAGATGGTCTTCTAGGGCTGCTTCTGCTTCGCCTGGAGTTGCCAGTTGAACAATAGCCAGTACCGAACTACCTTCGTCTTGATTGAGCATACCTGAGTTCATCGCTTTCTGAACGAAATTTACTGCTGCCATACCAGACATGTGATCTAGTAATAGGGCTGCAACCGTCGGTGCTCCGACTTGATTCGCTTCAGTTGTTGGACCTGATGATGGAGCGACCAAAAATGGGTTTGCTGCTAAAGCCTGGGCTTCATACAACTCAACCAAGGGTGCTTCATCCTCAGCCATCAAACGATTTACTCCGGCGGCTGGAATTACCTCACCACTGGCGGTGATTATGGTATCTCCTGCACTCATTGCTACATCTGCTGAATCTTCATGGACTACTGGATTGCCGTCAGCATCGACTTTGTGTTCGACAGTATTGACTTGCATACTTTCCTCGATTCGTTTCTCAACTAATCCAAGTACATCTTCAACCATGTCTAGTCGACTGCTGATTAGACGTTCCAAACCAGATGTGTCTACTTGGGCATTTACCTGAGCAGGTTGAGCAGGAGCCATGGTTTGAGTAACCGTTGGCACGCTACCTATGCTGTTCAGTTTTGCTCGCGTAGGACCTGGAGATATCGTCCATGCATCCTCTTCACTGAGCTCGCCTTCCTCGGGAAGGGGAACCTGTTCGATTGCCACATTTGACAGTATTTTCAGTCTCTCTTCGCTCAGTTCTGCATCTGCATCTTTGATATTGCCTGTGTTATTACTAAATGGCCAAGCCATTAGTATACCTCCTTGCCATCGAGAATTAAATTCTCAACAGCAAGCAACATCAGATAACTGGGTTTCCGTTAGCTGGGTCGTTAACTGTTAATGTCTCAAAGGTTGTACCACCGCTCTCAATGTGTACGTATAGTTGAGCAACTGGATTGCCTAGAGCACCTACTGCAGCAGGTGTGCATACTCCGGCATTAACCTGAATCTTGTAAGCACTTTGCGGATCCATAGTTACGATACCCGGAGCTGCGAAAGCTTCCACTGATTGTAATTGGACATTTGTAGCGAGTAGTGAGCCGTCTTCATAGCCAGCTCCTGCAGCACAGAATAACTGGAATGACACAGAAGTCGCAGGAATTGCATCGCTACCTGGAGCCAATCTTACATAGAGGACATAGTTTCCAGCCTCAACGAATCCTTGCATGATAGTTAGTTTACCTGACAACTCATCAGATGTATCATCACCTGCTGTTTGAGCATTTTGTTGTAGTTTTTCAGCAGTTTGGATAATTACCGCAGATGCAACTGCAGCAACCAAAATTAGTGAGATGAACACAATCATTGCACCGATACCGATAGCACCCCATGTGTCTTGTTCTTGGTTATCTCTTGCTGTCTTCACACTACCACCGTCCCGACGGATGTATCAGCACCGTAGCTCAAAACTTCGTATGTGAAACCAGAGTTTCCTGCTGCCAAAGTTAGGTAATGATTGACGTTTTGATTAGTCGTCACACATGTATCAACCGTTAGCGTCACCTGATATATTTGTCCAGGTAGTAAATCTCCAGCACCACCATTGGCAGATACTGGCTGTGCACCGTTAAGAGTTCCTGCATCGGTTCCAGCAGCACAAACTACGCTAAACGCAACATCAGTTGGAGCAATTGCTTCTGACCCAGGAGCCAGTTCAAAAGTCATCCTAACCGATGTACCACTCTGAATGACTATGCTAAGAGGCATGACTTTGGAAGCCATTTGGTCTTGCGCCTGGTCACCAGTGCTTTGTGCGTTCTGCTGCAACTTTTCAGCGGTCTGTATAATGACCGCTGATGCTACCGCCGCTACAAGGATAAGCGCGATGAATACAATCATCGCACCGATACCCATTGCAGCTAAGTTATCGCTGTTTTCGTTCTTCATTTCGTTTCTTTTCATATTTTTCACCATTTATTTTTTTTCTCGTCCTCCCGCTTTACGGGTGGAATAGGATACGGGCCTAGGATCTACCTCCTGTGCCCATGTCGATGGTTAGTGGCATCCTAATGACTGCCACCTCATCGGGGGATAAACGCTCCACAAAGGGAACTTTAGCAGTGGTATAGCCTGGTGGCAACCACGGCGAGAGAATGATATCTGTAAGAGGCTCCATTGAGCGATTTTGCGCTCTAATGGTAACCATGATTTCACCTGAGCGCATCTCATAGCCGGTAGAAACTGCCAATTTTCTTGACAGAGGAATTTCATCTGCACCATAACGACCTTCCGATTTAATATCAAAACGAAGCGGTAAATTCCCGCCTGGTGCAATGATTGGCAGATCTACAGATGATGGAATAGATAACCAACCTTCCGGAACTGGTGGGGATAATCGCATTGCTGGCATAGCAATTGGTCCATCGTTAATCAGTCTTACAAGGAGCACACCCGTATCTCCGCCAGCAGGCCATCTAGTGTCGACACCTAGCCAGAAATGTCGGAAGAAGAATGGGTTGAGGGTTGAGGTATTGCCGCCAATTAGGTCGTCAACGAGGAATTCTATTTCGGTAGCCGCTTGCCCAACATCGCCGATTTCAGCAGCAGAAGTGGCTTTTCTCAATCCAAGGAGAATGTTTTCTGCTTCAATCCTGTCGATCTTTTTCTCTTTGAGTAATCGATGGAGCATGGCAATACTTCGACGCAAATATAGGACGTCTTCTTCCAAGGTAACAAGTGCTTTTTCTGCCTTCTTGACACTTAATTTAGCACGCTTTAGTTTGTGCATTGTCAAATATTTCTTGGCTTCCATTATGTCAATTTCAGTAGCAGCCAATGAGTTACTGTCTTGTTGGACGACCCCTTGAACCAGAGAATCTAGGTCTCTGGTAGCCGACATTATTCTGTTCTCAACCTCCGTGATGGTTGCTGCAGAAACCGGAGTTGATTCGATAATTTCCTCTGGCGCTTCTTGTTCCTCAGGCTGTGGAGTTTCTTCTGGCTCCTCCTCGATTTGAGCAGGTGGTTGTTCGAATGTTTCATCCTCTAGACCCATCATGTACTCTCGCACTTGGTCTTGGAATGATACACCACTGCCTTCTTCTCCACTCATGGAATCAACATCACTTGATTCGTTCTCCATTTCAATGTCTTCGATTTGAATTTCCTCAACAACTTCTTCATCTAGAATGTCATCAAGGTCGAAATTTATTCCGTCCTCAGATTTTTCTTCAGACATCTTCTCTCACCTCCTCCTCCATTCCAAGTTCGCCACCTGTTGGTAAATCTTCGAAAATAGCATCAAGATTGATGCCATCATTTGCTAAGTCATTTAATAATCGGGCCGGGTCCGATAAATCTCTTTCGATGCGAATCGCTTTGACTTCAATGTCTGTCAATCGACCATATAGCGTTCCGTATATCGAATCTGCACGACGTACTAGGATCCATACTCCAATCGATAAAATCACAACATAGGCTGCTATGGTCATTAGATTTTCTTGGCTGGTATCAATTTGTGGCGGAATACCTAGAACTACTCCAAGTAATCCAAACACAGGCAGAGCAAGTATGATTCTTAGTTGCCTTCTGCTATCGGCTAAAGCTTGGAAATGATCTGCATATAGTGTCGAGACACCTTTTCTAGCCCTTTGATAGTCTTCGTGAATTAATCTAAATTCATCAGTACTCATCCATGTCATACGCCATATCCACAGCGCCGCCAAAGTAAGGACGGCTGGACCCCAGTAGATTACATTGAACAGGTGGAATGCGAAACCGAATGCTAATACGCCAGAATATATTGAGAAAAGCCTGAACTTCTCGTTTTGGCCATTGAGTCGAGCTAGAATAAGGGACACTAAGGCAAATATGATTAGCGCAACAAATGATGAAGATTGACCAGGCGACCAAGAGTATACCTCATCTTTGTAGACATATCGATCATTGCCTTCGACATTCTTTGACAACATCTCAGTATCGAGTTGAACTACACATGTGCCATCTACTGATTGCCTCCACCAATCGATTGTCTCAGAGGTAATATCCCAACTCACAACAACTTCCTCATTTGGACCAAGTTGGATGATTGGATCGACTTGAGTGTTTATTGTTGAGCCTGAGCATTCTAGCGAGGCCATGAAGAACAAGGCTTGGGCTGTTCCATCGTTACGTATTCTAGCACTGATAGTTGCGTCTGTACCCTCTTCCATTGTCCCTGAACTAATCCAGACCTCTGTTACACTCGGGTCAGCAAAGACATCTAATTGGAAGGTGAAGGTTGATTCGTTGAATACCGTGTAACCGTTATTCTCTGTTGGATGGAACAGTCGGAAAGTCATATCCCATCCATCCTCTGTGATAATGTTAGGACGATTTGGTGCATCGACGATAATCTTGAGTGGGTTGCTAGTATCCCAAGCGTCTCTAATTGGCAGTTGTATTCTAGACTCTGCACCCGCTGAGCCTGCACCGCAACCTGCCGGATCCAAAGATAATGGCACTGAGGTCGTCGCATCAACAACTAAAGTAAACGACCATGGATACAACGATTCATCCAATCCTGCTTGATTAAAATTAAACAAGCGCTCTGCAGAACAAAGTTCCAATTCGTATGCTACTGCATTGGATGCACCGATTGGAATATGCGAATAGACTATGTTTACTTCCATTGGACCATCTGTTTCATCTGGTTTGAGGTCGATATCGCTCGGTGCGAAGAATCTTGACATCTTGAGTGTCGAATTGAGGAATCCTTCCCCGTCTACACTGGCATCTTGTGGCGTTAAGTGGACTGATAATAGAGCAAATAGCCCTAAGTCGGGACTTATATCTGTACCTTTAACGACGAATGAGAAGGTCACATTTTGACCCATTGGCATGAATAGAGAGGTTGGTGCATTAGGTTCTACACTCCATTCGTTACTTTCGATTACGCCACCTGGCTTGTTAACCTCGTATGCTAAATCAACTGTAACGTCTCTATTACCCATATTCATTACAGTTGCAGTGAAAGTCCTATTCCAATACCTGTGATATAGCATTTCTTCCTGCCAATCAACGATATCAAGTATGAACATTGGAGATATTAGCATTCTAACAGTTGCCATTCCTGCAGTTAAATCTGTGGCTGGATCTACCAATCTTATCGTGAGGTTGTGTACTGAGCCATCGTTTAGTGAAATCCCATCACCAAGTTCTGGAATTGTCACTGTAACGCTACCTTGAGTTTCATCATCGATTGGTAAAGTCATGGTCTGTGAGGCTGGAACTACTACCCAACCGCCATCCACTGCAACTTCAACATCAAAGGTTTCTTCCATATTACCTGAGTTGGTGACGGTAAAATTGACTACTTGATCTTGGCCAGGTAATACGCCAATTTCGAATGGCGCGTCGATTCTTAGGTCTCGCTGCTCACTGACATTAGCTACTATGTTGGCGCTCAAATTAACTCCTGTATCTGTTGCCACCCACAAAGTAGACGCATAGTATCCATCGGAATCCGCATCATTTGTCGCGGTTAATCTAATCTTAACGGAATCAGTGTAGCCCGGAGCGACTAGAATTTGATTCGGACTCTCTAGATTGAAGTTGACATCGCCTGATTGCGAATCATCTAACCAAAGAGAGTAGATTGTTGGAGTATTACCTGTGTTAGTAATGTAGACTCTGGTAAGTGGCGTCTCAGCTAATGTTGTATTGATGTTGACCGTTTGGTTAGTTGGTGAAAGTGATGCATTGACATATGGACCTACTCTAATTGACACTGGGATTATGTCGATTAGTAGACCAGAAGTACTGTCCTCTATCTTGATATTTACATCTTGAATTGAGTATGCTTCAGCAAGCGGGTCGGTTGTTACTTTAAGTTCAAAATCACGTAGATGTTGGTTTCCTGGCAATGGATAATTGGCGACTTCAGCGTCTAAATCTATTATTGTATCAGATGTTGCTGTCGTAGTGTTTACTGAGGTCACCCAGCCGTCTGGCAGGTCATCAAGGACTGAAAGTCTGTACGAGGTTAGGTCGTTACCAGTATTTTCTAACAACAATGGGATTGAAGTCATCTCGCCAAGCGGTACATCAAACGGACCTTGGCCTACGATGTCTGCGCCTTTTATTGATGGAACGGTAATTGTAATGTTACGTTCCACAGATGGAGTCACAAGATTTGGAATCAATGGCGGATTGGGTATGGATGCAACCACTGGAATTGTTATTGTACCTGCAAGAGGATAGTCTCCATCTGGCCCCTGCACTCCAAGAGCACCGATTTTTGTAGTACCGAGTGACATTGAAACTAAAGATTCGTTTGATACACTTGCATTCCATCTATCTGTCTCAGCGAAACCTCCACTGTTAGCAGGATTGAATGTCATGTTACCTGTTTCAATCAATCCATCTACTGTTGTGACCAACGGATTGTTTAGGTTGTGACGGACTTCGATGTCCATTGGCCTAAACAACTCTAATCCATTGCCATTTTTGGCATCGATTACATCTTGTACTTCAAGGTTGATTGATTCTGCAGCAAGTCCAGGGTCGACCACAATCACTGGAGCTACTGTCAAAGGCGTACTAGCAGTGACTGGCACGCCACCGTTAGTTGGTATTGCTTGGACCCAAACACTCAGTGTGTCTCCTTCACGGTTGTGGTCTGCTTGGTCAAGAGGCATCTGTACCGGTGGAACTGTTACATTAACGGAGAAGGTCTGTGATTCATCCTCTGCGAGGATGGTGGTGGTTGTCATCCCTAATCTGACATCCCAACGGCTTGAAGCAGTAGAAAATCCAGCGATTAATTGGAAAGTCCCTTGCGCATTACCATCGTTTGTTATGGTGGCATTGAAACCCACCTCGTCTCCTGGCACGACTATTTGGGCAGTATTTGGCATTGTCAGTGCAGCAACATAGGTTTCCCCTGCCATTACGAGTGTCGTTGCTGAAAGGCTGTAACTTGGAGTATTCGGGTCATTAACCGAGGTTAATGTCACAACTACCGTGTCAATATCTGTCCTAGCGGCGGTTGGAGGAACTGTGACATCAATTTGAATGCTAATGGTTACACCTGGCGAGAAACTAGCGGTTTGTCCGCCGTTTAGAGTTAGATCAGCCCAACCTTGGGTTGAGGTTATGCCGATGTTAAAGAAATCATCTTGTGATCCAGTGTTTGTCAACCAAAAATTCAGTGTCGTCGTTAGACCTGGTTCTGTTGTTCTATCAGCTGGGGTCGAAAGAGTTGCAGCATATTCTGAAAATCGGACATTGGATACGCTAATTTGCTGTGTATCAGTCCAACCATCGCTACCATTGAAGATTACCGATGCTGTCAAAGTCCAGACGCCGGAAAACGAAAATGAACCTGTGTTGAGAGTGAAACTTGCAACGCCAGAGATTGGATTATTCAGTAAGGAACCGGGCTGGATGAAGATTTCTCCAGAGTATAACGTTTCAGTATCAGCTGAATTTGTGTCTTCAAAGTGAAGTTCTAAGTTTGCGGTTATTTGTTCAACGCCTTCATTCAGTACCGTAGCACTAATTGTTGTTGAACCGCTTGGAATTACTGCTTCTGTTTGACCAGCAGCAGGAGTCGGCACTGTATCTGTTAACACTGTACCAACCAGATATCTTGGTGCTGTCCTTACATCAAAAGAGATTACGTTTTCGTTATTTCCAGAGTTAGGATCTGCTAATGAGAACGTCTCAGCAAACAATTTCTGACCGTTTCCTGGAGAGGCAGTCCAGCTTATGCCGATTGGGGTGTGAGATGTTCCCGGAGCGATTGTTACTGGCCCAAATGAAGAGACTAGCGTTTTGGTTGAAGATGATGAGCCTTGGTGATACAAAGACACCACAACACTGCCAGATGCTGAACCTGTGTTAGAAACCACTATTCTAGCAGTATGTGTTGCGTTTTCGACGTAGATGTTAGCGCCGTCTTGTACTGAACCTGCTCCGTCTAGAGTGAACGATGTCACTCCGAAGTCAGGAGAACTACGAGCAGAAGTTTTCGAATCAGCAGATGCCAAAGGAGTTGCCATCGGAGCAACTAGCATAACAAGCAGCAACATTGCCACTGCTGTTTTACTACGGTTAAGCAGACGCTTCACCTCCTTCTCGTGGCACTTCGAAACTGTCAATATTGACCTTTTTGCCTTGCTTGCGCCATTGGGCTAATAATTGCTCTAGTAGGCGTTCGTGATCCCTGTCGCTGATACCAAGACGGCGTCGCTCCTCCCACAGCAAGAGTTGTTCCGTCTTGGTGAGTAGTGCATCTCGAAGATACAATTCTAATGTTCTTCGATAAGCATCCCTGTCCGAGATTGCATAAACAATGGTATCATCGTCAACGAACTGATCTGCTCTATGCTGGATAATATTGCCGAGCGTTAGGGCTTCGTCGTATGAAACATGACGCTTGTCCAACTCTGCTTGGATTGTCGAGGCGATTTCTTGCAGTTCATATTTGCCTGGAGCACGCTGGATTCTCTTCAGAAATTTTCGGGCTCGACGAGACAGACGTAGCCCTACCATAATTATCCGTTGTACAAGGCAGTTATTCAAAGAATCGGTCACCATACAGGTGTCTAGTCAAAATGCATCAACATTCATTCAATATGAATAAACGGCTTGCTGGTCTTGATTTTTCACCAAAATTATACCCTTTTCCTCGAAAAAATACCGTCTTATCTATCATTCGTGAAAAAAAGCAATAATTCATTTGTAATGTCCGTTAGGTCACGGCATGAGCGATTCAATAAATCTCGAAGTTGGCCAAAATGCACCAAATTTTTCTTGCTTAGATTCTGTGGGCAATACTCACTCACTAGAACAATATATGGAAGATGGTAAATCAGTCATTCTGTATTTCTATCCAAAAGACTCCACACCTGGATGTACCACCCAGGCTTGTGACTTCAGAGATTCAATGACTCGCCTCAACAAGGACAACTACGTTGTTCTAGGCGTCTCC
>CALDPP010000133.1 GCA_937911345.1 uncultured euryarchaeote
TCGTTTACCAGACAGTGCATATTATCAAATTGAGAATGATTTGCGCCAAATTGGCATTTTTGTTTCAAATATGGACTCTTGGAAATACAGTCCTATGGCGCACAAAGTAATTGTCGAAAAGCCTCCTTCGTTGGATTTGCTACTAAAAGTGCCAGGAGTTTTGTGGGTTGAGCCGGTGCTGCCAACCTATGCACGTAACCTAGCCGCTTCTGCTTACATGAGTGATGGAGACATTGCAACACAGGATCACTGGGAATTTGGCCTAAATGGTAGCGGAGTTGTGTTAGGGGTTGCAGATAGTGGTTTAGATATCGATCATTCTTGCTTTAGAAATAACAGTGAATCTGTTGGAGATGTTGGGGCAAATCACCGTAAAGTGTTGGTGAATAATGTGAGTCTCGACGATGGCGACAACCCGGGAGAAATGGATTATCGTCACGGAACCCATGTCGCAGGCTCGCTTGTTTGCCATGACGTGTATAATTATCTGAACGATGAGAAACCACAAAATGGCACTACGATGGCTTATGGTGCTAATCTAGTATTCCAAGACATAGTCTCAGCAGATGGTTGGATTCCTCCGGAAAATGTTACTGATTTACTGATTGAACATTCACTTTCAAGAGGGGTAATACACTCAAATTCATGGGGTGATGATACTACTGCTTACACTGACAGAACTGCGGATTTTGATATGTGGGCGGTAGAATACCCGTGGTCGCTATCATTCATTGCGCCTGGCAATACTGGTGGACAGTTGTTAGAGCCCTCGAATGGTCGAAATGTTGTCGCTATTGGAGCGTCAACAAAGGCGACGAATCCGGAACTTTGGCAATCTTCATCGGTTGGCCCAACCGAATTAGGGACTTATGGTATCTTTGCGCTTGCTCCGGGTGTATCAATTAGTTCTGCCAAGGCAGATGGTATAGATGACTCGATGAATAATGCTCTAAGGGCATCTAGCGGCACAAGTATGGCTACACCGATTGCCGCATCATACGCTGGAATAATCCAACAGATGGTTGAGCAAGGTTGGATAATTACTGCAAATGAGCCAGTGATTGAATATAATTTGTCAGAAATTAAACCTACATGGTCGACTTTGCCGGATGAAAATATTAGTTTAGGTGAAGGTTTTACTCCTTCCGGTTCATTACTTAGGTCACTAATGGTCATTGCATCAAAAGATATGAATGTTGAGAACGGGTATTTTACGAGGAATAGTGACTCCGGGTGGGGTATTCTTTCGCTTGATGAATTAATAGATTTTCAAGAACTTGAGCAGTCACTAGGACAAGAAAACCTCACACCGACTGATAACGTTTGGATTCATGATAGTTATCGTAGCTCATTCGATAATGTTGAGTGGTTGACACAAAGAATTCAATCCAGTTCATCAAATGACATCTTAGAAAGTCCGTGGAATGGGCAAGGTGCAGTTGGGCCGTTTTTGAAGACCGGCGATAGTTGGACAAAGCGTTTAGTTCCTAATCACAATGAAGATTTCGAAATTGCACTATCTTTTCCGTCAAAACCTGAACCTTTTGTTGTTGATGATTTGCGCTTGACGGTTAATCTATCAAATGGTTTTACAGCAGCAGGGGAAATTTACGACCCCGATGGTTATTCTTCTTTATTTGATTCCGATGGTTTTGATATTTCTCAATTCAATCAATCAAACGAAACTAGTATTGCAATTAAAATTTCATCTGCAGATTTAGTAGACATAGAATGGTTAGATGTAATTATTGATGCCAACTATGTCTCTCCTGGAAATAATCCAGGGACTGTTGGAATTGATGGGGATAGTGTAGGATTTGCTCTTGCTGCTAAAGGAGTTGTTAGGGACTCAATTAACTGGGAAGATTCTGATGGTGATGGTTTGCCAAATGCTGTAGATGTTTGTCCAAATCAACACGCTCAGTCGTTTGATGCTGATAATGATGGTTGCCCCGATGACAGTGATGGCGATGGCGTCATAGATGAATATGACAACTGTCCGGAAACATCCTCAGAGGGATTTGACAATGATTTGGATGGATGTATAGATGATGCTGATGGTGATGGTGTTGGTGATAATGTTGACCTTTGTGATACTGAAATTATTGATGATAACTATCCCGTAAACAGTACCGGCTGTAGGCCAATCGATATTCCTCTAACCCTAACTGAGAGGGAAATAATCGGGTTGAGTGAAGGGGTGTGGGGCTCTATTCTTGAGGTAAATTGGGAAGTTATTGATGGAGATTTAGATCCGTATCTTACTGGCTCAAGAATAATGATAAATCAAACAAATAACAATTCATTCTTCCCAATCGCTACATGTACTGCTCAAGAAGTTACTCTAGTAGATAATATTCATACGTGTTCTTGGGATATTAATTCTGATTTACCTATTTTTGATGTTACGGGTTATGGTATGCACATACAATTCTATGCTCAGAGTCTAAATGCTTCACCGGAAGCTAATAACGACATAATATACTTAGATTCTGAGATTTATTTCTTCACCCCTGAGAATAGTAATTACAATTCTGTTGTCGATGTAGAAGAACAGGGCGCGGCGAATTTTTCTCGCTCACTTGGTTGGGGAATTGTCACGATTTTTTCAGTTGCTTTGGTTTTGAGTAAATTATGGTCTGTGGTTAGAGAAAATGACTATTCTGCCGATAATAAACCATTTTTATCCTCAACTCATTCAATTTCGAAAGAAAACGAATGACTGGGGCTAATTTTTATTATATTTTAAGCCGAATTAAGGTAGTTATGACAAGGTCAACCTTGAAGTTCAATGTCGTTTTGGCTTAGTTATCCCCACGGGGATGGTGAATAAAATGAGTGACCGCCTTTATGTTGGAATTGACCTAGGAACATACCAATCTACTATCTCTTCAAGTGCTGGTGCAAGCCACACTATTGAGACCATTGTAGGAAGACCGAAAGACCCTGTAGCAAGAAACTTCCTTGGAAGAGATGTGTTATTTGGTAATGATGCTTTGAAAAACAAGTTAGCATGCAACCTATATCGCCCTATGGCGGCAGGCGTTGCACAAGACGATGAAGCAAACTTAGCGGCTGCAAAGGCGTTCGTTTCCCACCTTCTAGAAACCGTTGACCCGGAAGAATACGATGAGGTGTTCGGCGTTATCTGCTCACCGAGCCACGTATCGTTTACCGACAAGTCAAACCTTGTTGCTACACTAAGGGGACAAGTAAACGCAATAATGGTTGTAACAGAGCCTTTCGCTACTGCTTATGGAATCGAGGAAATAGCTGGATCGATTGTTGTTGACATCGGCGCAGGGACAACTGATATTGCTCGAATCCACGGAACCTTCCCCTCTGATGAAGACCAAATTACCATTCAAGAGGCTGGAGACTGGTTAGACTTAGCATTGATGGAATTGGTTGTCAAGAAATACACAGGCGCTCAGGTTACCAAAGATATGGTCCGTCGCTGGAAAGAAGCTTCATCATATGTTGGTAAGGAAACCAAGGAAGTCATGGTTGAGTTATCTGTTGAAGGAAAGAAGCAAGTAGTTGACATTGGCGACTTAATCGTTGAAGCGTGTGAATCTATTATTCCATTAGTTGGTAATGCAATAAAGAAAATTGTTGCAACCGCAGACCCTGAATACCAGCCTGTTCTAAGAAACAACATCATCCTATCTGGTGGCGGTTCCTTAATCGACGGAATTGCAGCAAGAATGGCTGAAGAAATTTCTGATATTGGTGATGTCAATGTATGGTGTGTTGAAGATGCCATCAACAGTGTTGCTAATGGTGCACTGAAACTTGCTGGTGAAATGCCGGATGACATGTACACTGCGATTAACTAAACCTAGTTGCGGATTTTTTGATTAGGTCGACAATACGGCCTTTTTGACCCAAAATGATTGGGAAAGTTCAAGAGTGGTTGATTACCGATAGGCGTCGTATGACAGTCGGCTCCTCGTCACCTAGCGGAATAAAACGTGTTGGTGATAACTCCTCGGAAGAGCGGGCTGCGCTAGAGGGTATGCTACAAGGATACCCTGTAGAACAGTTAGTAGAAGAAGTGTTGATTGCTTGGGATGAGTTAGCTAAAAGAAATGACGAAATGGTTTCTGTAAAGCAAAGGCTTAGGGTACTAGAGTTAGACTTGGCTGAAAGAGAAGATATGGTTGCTCCAGAAATCGCTCGGATGAATGATTTGGAGTCAGAGCTGGAAGAGCGAAGAAGTCAAATGGTTCACCTTGAGCGTCTATTATCCGATGCTAGGCAAGATCTAGCGGCACAGCAATCTTCGCTATCTAATGAGGAAAAGATGCGTCTAGAAGATGAAGTTGATGCTCTGAAAACATTAACCTCTGAACAAGATGAAGTCATTGGTGAAATGGAAGGAAGGGTTGCGCAGATGGTTGAAGCGCTTGAAAGAGCGGCTGATGCTGGTCTAACTTCTGTTACTGCTGACGAAGTTAGGACTCTAAAATCACAAGTTGACAACATGACTAAACAGTATGAAGTTGAATTATCTGCAAATAAAGCGTTAGAAGAAGAACGCCAGAGACTAAGAGACATAGCAGATCGGTTGCGTGGATTATTAGATGCTCGAGATAGCAGGCTAACAGAACTAGAAGAACAACTTGAGAGGGTAATGCAAGGGCCTCGTTCGGTTTCAGCCGAACACGACTATTTGGTTGAGCAAATCGAAGAATTAAAGCGAAGATTACTAGAAAGAAACCGTGAGTATGAATCTCTTAGAAGGCGAGAAAGAAGGCTTCATAGTGATGTCTTTGAACGAGATGAAAGAATCCAACAAATGTCACTGACTATGAGCGATTTAGAATCTGCATTACAAGATCGAACTGCTGAATTAAGGGAGTTGGAAAGTATTCGAGAAACTATGTCTAATGAGTTAGACTCAGTTCGCCGTGGAGAGCGTACAAGAGAAGTTGTTGGTAGAGTATTTGCTGATTCGCTGTCCTTGGTTAGAGGTCATGACGAGCGTGAAATGAAGCGTGAAATATATGCTAATTCTCCTGATGTAGAAAGGAAATTAACTACTCCGGACTTAGATGATATGGCAAACCTAGCAGAAGGTGGTCGGGTTGAACTTGATGTCGAAGAGACCGTCATCGAACCTGGCATGGATGTAGACACTAATCGTCCAGCTGCTCCGGGCGGTAGTGGCGACCCAGTTATCTTTGATGATGAAGATTGAATTCCTCACGACAGAACGCTAGTAATTGCAGTAATCTTTTGTGCTAAGTCAGTGAGATCTGTAGCATCCTCAGTCAAAGTACCAGTGACTATCCAATCTGCGCCTGCATCAGCAGCAACTTTCGCTTGCTCAGGGGTCCTTATACCACCGCCAACTATCATAGTAAGCCCTTCAGTTGTTCTTGCGGATTTGATAAGGTCTGGACTTACTTGTTTATTAGCACCACTTCCAGCCTCTAGATATAGAAGTTTGAATCCATACATTACGGCAGTTAATGAGTATGCCTTGACTAACTCGGTATCTTCAGGCATAATTAAGTCAGCACTCCCGACTTCTCCGACTTTGCCGCCTGGATGACATACAACGTATCCTGTAGGTAATGCATCGATCCCGAATTTGTCAATATATGGGGCGCCTCTAACTTGTTCCCCAACTAAGAATCGGCGATCTGTTGAATTCATTAGCATCATGAAGGTAATAGCATCGGCGGCTGGAGAAAGGGCATGAGAGCCGCCCGGAAAGAGAACTACTGGAACCTTCCATTTCTCCTCATCCCCATCTGGTGATTGGCTTGCCGCGAATGCCCGCAACTCCAAACCTTCCTGTATTGCAACACAGGTTGCGTGAACAATTTCGTCTGGAGTGTCTGTAGACCCGCCGACGAAAATCATCGATGAGCCCGCCTCTATTGCCACACATGCTCTATCTGCAGCAGTCTGTGGTGCTTGTTTATCTGGATCTATTAGAGTAACATGTCTAGTTATTCCGCGAGTATTGGTAACATAAGATAGGATTGTTTCATCGTCTCTACGCATGCCAACCATTCGTTGCTCTAACCTACAACGCATATTTATTCCGGACATAAAACACTGTAGGGGCTTAATCACATAGTTATCAATAACCACCGTTTGGATTGGTTATGGGCGAAGTTGGTCCTTTCAGAAGGCTCCTTTCACACATGAAGGACCATAGGAAGACTATTCGGCTTGCTTCTATTTGTTCTGTAACAAACAAAATTTGGGACTTAGCACCTCCTTTATTGATTGGTCTTGCCGTGGATGTTGTAGTCCTAAAGGAGAATTCATATCTTGCTGGACTGGGGTATACTGATCCTTGGAATCAGTTGATTTTGTTGTCGGTTTTGACTTTTCTAATATGGGGCTTAGAGTCGTTGTTTGAGTATTTTTATGGTGTGTTATGGCGTAATTTAGCACAAACTGTACAGCATGAATTAAGATTAGATACGTTTAATCATGTTCAAAAACAAGGTATGGGTTGGTTTGATGAACGCCAAAAGGGAGATATCTTAGCAATATTGAATGATGATATTAACCAATTAGAACGATTTCTCGATAAAGGGGCAAACGACTTATTGCAAGTGTCGACCACAGTATTAGTTGTTGGTGCAGTATTCATATTCATTTCGTGGGAAGTAGCAATGTTAGCCATTATCCCTATCCCGCTTATCGTATGGGGCTCTTTCAAGTATCAACGTAGTCTTGAGCCAAAATACGCTGATGTGAGAAATGCGGCTGGAAAAATGAATGCTTTGTTAGAGAATGATTTGTCAGGAATGTCAACAATTCAATCATTTACTGCCGAAGAAATAGAGGTTGCAAGAGTAAAAGAGTTGAGTGATGATTATCGCGAAGCAAATCGGAAGGCTATTCGCCTCTCTGCCGCATTTACGCCCTTGATTCGCATGGCGATACTTTGCGGATTTACTGCAACTCTATTACTAGGTGGATGGTTTACCCTAGAGGGTGAATTAGCCGTTGGTGCATATTCCGTTCTAGTTTTTATGACTCAGCGTTTGCTTTGGCCATTAACTCGTCTCGGTGAAACTTTTGATTTGTATCAAAGGGCGATGGCGTCGTCGACAAGGGTTCTTGATGTGTTGACTTCTGAAATTGAGATTTCCGAAGGAGAATATATGCCGGAAAGAGAGATTATAGAAAATAGTGATATTATATTTGATGATGTTAGTTTTGCCTATTCGGGTCGAGACAACACATTCACTAACCTATCACTGACACTCCCTGCTGGAAAGACTACAGGTGTTGTTGGGTCTACCGGTGCGGGAAAGACTACGCTTACTCGTTTGCTGTTGAGATTCGCCCAGCCAAACTCTGGACAGATAGTATGGGCTGAACAAGAAATTGATAATTGGTCGTTGAAGCAACTTCGATCATCAATAGCACTAGTCGAGCAACACATCACGCTATTCCCAACCTCAATTCTTGAAAATATTAGATATGGTAATCCAGGCGCTACAGATCAACAAGTTATGGATGCTGCAACTGCTGCTGAAGTAACTGAATTTGTTGAAACATTACCAAACAAATGGGACACTATGGTTGGTGAGGGGGGATATCGATTATCTGGAGGTCAGAGGCAACGATTGGCCATTGCTAGAGCTGTATTGAAAGATGCTCCCCTACTAATACTGGATGAGGCGACTTCTGCTGTAGATAATGAAACTGAGGCTTCATTACAAAGATCAATTGATTACGTGTCTAAAGACAGAACTACCCTAATTATCGCCCACAGATTATCTACTATACGCAATTGCGATACTATACTAGTAATGGATAATGGTAAGATTGTCGAACAAGGAGAACATGATGACCTGGTCTCTCAACAAGGGATTTACAGCAGGTTATGGAAAGTGCAAACTGGACAGAAGTCGTGAAATCACATGAATGTTTTATAAATCTTAACACTCTTTTATAAGTAAATGCAAAAAAAACGCAGTTTGAGAACTATGATAACAGAGAAATTCTCGAAAACCACAAGCCTGCTTTTGATTGCCACCATGACACTAGCGCTTGCATCAACTGTAAGCGCTGCTGACCCAGCAATGCCGTCAGCTATTGGTGAAGACGGATTGCCTGTATTCCTAGATGATGGTGTAGGCGACGACACATTAGAACTAATTACGTTCTTCTTGTTCTTCGTCGGTTACATCTCCATGGGTGCAGCATTTGTTTTCTTCATGTCTGAAAGAAACAATGTTGCTCCACAATACAGAACAACAATGACCATATCCGCACTTATCGTCGGTATCGCCGCATTCCACTACTACTACATGCGTGGCGTATACGCTGACTACGGAACTGTATCGATTGAGTACAGATACATGGACTGGATAATTACCGTTCCATTGATGGCTCTAAAGTTCCCTAGCCTAGTTGGCAAGGACGCCATTACTGACGCTAAGTTCCTAGGTATGGGATTCACTGGTGTATGTTTCACCGGTGCTCTAATCATGATCGGTTTCGGTTACCTAGGTGAATCTGGTGCTATGAACGGACTAGCTGGTCTAGTTCTAGGTGGTGTCGGATGGGCTATGATTATCGTAGCAACTGGTACCCCATGGTCATCTGGTCTAGGTGTCGACAACAGCAAGATTTCATCAGAATTGATGTGGTCTGCAAACGCACTACGATGGTTCATCGTAGTCGGTTGGATCATCTACCCTCTAGGTTACTTGTTCAGCCCAGAAGCTGATCTACTAGATGGTGACCAAGAGTTGATGGCTGTTGCTTACAACATCGCTGACATGATCAACAAGATCGGTTTCGGTATTGTTGCATGGATGGGTGCTAAGAAAGCAACCGAAGCTCTTGCTGCATCAGAAGAGTGATTACGAAATAGATAGTTTGCGAATTAGGTTTTCAATGGTTAGCCATTGAAGCCTGTTCCAAACAAATGCGAAGATGAGCCAGGTGGTGGTGAAAACCACCACTGCCTGGCTCGCTTCCATAACCGTCCAATTGTTTTCATTTTCATAATTGGACATTAGAGTTAATGGAATAAAGTGGACAACATAGATGGTTAAGGATATTCTTCCTGCTGCCTCAAATATTGCTATACTAAACTCCTGAATAACCAACCAGAAAATGAATACCCCTGTCATTGATCCGATTATAAATCCGAAATTTGCTGGAAAGAAATTGAGGTGGTCCCCTTTGGTTGGATGCGCCCATGTACTTCCTTCAATGCTTGATAATATCAGAGAAAAAAGACAATAACATACTCCTATAATTATCAGTAAAAAGGTGGTGTTATTCCTTGGGAGTGTTTTCCCCCCCTCCGTAATGGAACTTCCAAGGAATGCACCAACCACTGCAAAACTTATCCATGGAAATAGTGGATATGTTCCAGTCAATATCAAGTGAGAAAAAAATGTAAACATGTTCTCAGTGTTTACTCTATCATCCCAAACATTCACGCCTTGTAAATCTAAGACATATTCGTTTACCAGGTATACAACTACTAGGCCCAGCCAAAACACTGTGAAGTATAGTTTGTTAGAAGATAGCTTCAGAATTAATGGTTTAATGAGAATTAGTATGCCAAATAATGATAAAATCCCAGGGGTAAATGTTTCATATAAATGAGGCGATGAAATATTTACAATGATTTGCAAAATTAGAAGGATCAATGCTTTAATCAAATTATTAATTTGTGTTGACTGTGATTTAATCAGCCCCCAGCCAAAAATTGTCACAAATAATGGTGCTGCAAGTCCACCCAATCCGGCAATTGAGTAAGCAAACCATGTTGTTTGTACTGATTGGTATGGGCTCCATGTTGCAGCAGCGTGAACCATTACCATGAGTAGAACTGCTAGCCCTCTAAGTGAATCTATTGCTTTGATTCTAGTATTGTTTGTCATATCAATCATTTATCGATTTGACATAATCTACAGCGTTTCTGAATATTTGAAGCCCTTGACCTTCCCAAGAGATTTCTGATTCTGTTTTGGGTGCTGCCCCCCTAGTAAAATCGGGATGAAGCCATTGGGCGTAGATTGCTTCGGGGTGTGGCATTAAACCGAATACCAATCCCGTTTTATCAGAAATTCCTGCAATATTCATCATACTACCATTAGGTGACTGGGGGAAGGGTAAAACTTCATCCCGGTTAGTTTCTGTGTAATTATTTGGGTCGATGTATCGAACGGTGATTTGATTGTTGTTTGAAAGTTTAGTCAAGCTTTCCTTATCCGGCATAACATACTTACCTTCACCATGTCTTACCGGGCAATCTATCCTAGTCATTCCTTTAGTCCATATACAGTTACTATCTTGATTGAATTCTAAGGTAACCCAGCGATCTTCATATCTTCCTGAATCATTTAGTGTCAAACTAGCACGTTGTATGAAGTCCGGTTCATTGCCATCGGGGCCCGGCAATAATCCTGTTTTTACGAGGACTTGAAATCCATTACATATACCGATTATTGGCTTGCCATCTTGAATGAATTTGCTTAATTCGTCTCTTAATGAAAAACGCATCCTGTTACCCATAAGTCTGCCACTACCAAGGTGGTCGCCAAAAGAAAAGCCACCTGGAACTGCGAGTATATCGTAGTTAGATAAATCGTCTAATCCTGTGATAAATGAGTTTAGATGAACTCTAGTGGATTTGCCTCCGACCATTTCGAAAACAGCTGCTGTTTCATGGTCGCAATTTATTCCAAAACCAAACAATACAGCAACCTTTGGAATATACATCAAATTTCACCTCCAGTCATATCTAAAGTGCCTTGCCAAGAATCAACCATTTGTTGGACATTTGTTGATATTACCTCTTCATAACCATCTGAGATTGTCAATAATTGTGATTCTGTAACCTCCCCAAGATAGGTAGTGATGTTGCCTGACATGATGTCTAGGAATTGTTTTTCATTTTCTGGTGAGACAGCGATAATTATTCTACCGAGAGATTCGCCCCACAACCTTGCCCATATAGATTCATCACCAGTACCATCTAAGTCTATGTTAGCACCGGTTCTGCCGCCGATACACATCTCGGCAACAGCAACTCCAACGCCCCCTTCAGAACAATCATGAGCGGTCTTAACCAACCCAGAATTTATTGCCTTACTTAATGCACTATACGACTTGAATAATTTTTCCGGGTTGTCGAGATTTGGAACAGTTCCACCAATACCGTCACATGTGCCGTTTTCTTTGAGCATAAAAGAGACTTCAGACGCTCCAAGTTCATTCAATGATTCTCCAACAAGATATATTCTGTCGCCAGGTGATTTGAAATCGCTAGTTGCTGTATTTCTGACATCTGGATGATCTCCAAATAGTGAGAATAGTAAGGTTGGTGGGATTGATATCTTGTTAGCTCCCTTGCCATAATCGTTTTTCATTGAATCTTTGCCACTGACGCATGGCAATCTGTATGCACGACATATCCTCTCAAGTTCTCTGTTCGCTCTTACTAACTGAGCGAGTTTGAATTTGCCATCAGGCGTCTTTTCCGATTGAATTGGGTCTGGCCAGCAAAAATTGTCCAAGCCTGCGATTTTATTGACGTCTACGCCTACACATACTGCGTTTCTTAGCGCCTCGTCAATGGCTGCTGCTGCCATTGCGCCAGCATCAATATCTGAGTATCTTGGTGCAATTCCACAAGAAATTACCAGCCCTCGTGGATTGCCGTGTATAGGTGCTATGACTCCGGCATCTGCCGGGCCGTCTCTTTCAACACCAACGAATGGCTTTACCGCAGTCTGTGCAATCACCTCGTGGTCATACTGTCGAACCCAGGTTTCCTTACTAGCAATATTTGGCCTTGCTAACATATCCATAAGGATTGAATTATGATCAATACTAGTTGGTGGAACAAAGGTTGCGTGTTGGGGAGGGCTCCATTCTGATTCTAATTGCAGTTGAGGTACTCCATCATGAAGGAATTCTATTGGTAAATATGCTACAGTAGATTCATCATATTGAACGTGAAACATCCCTGTTGAGGTGAATTCAGCTACTGCTGTAGCCTCGACTTCATGTAGTCTTGCAAGGCTTTCGAATGCTACTGAGTCTTCAGACTTTACTGCAACCGTCATTCGTTCTTGGCTCTCGGAAACTAAAATTTCCCATGGTGACAATCCTGGTTGTTTGAGTGGGACTTTAGCTAGATCAATTCTACAACCATTGGTGTATTCAGCCATCTCACCTATCGATGATGATAGTCCGCCAGCACCATTATCGGTGATACATGTGATTAGTCCGGCATCTCTTGCTTCTAACAACATATCTAGCATTTTCTTTTGAGTAATCGGATCGCCAATTTGTACCGCACTAGAAGGAGATTCTTCGGTTAATTCGAGTGATGAAAAAGTGGCGCCATGAATTCCATCGTAGCCGACTCTTCCCCCGACCATGTAAACAACATCGCCAGAACTTGGGGTCTTGATATGAGATTCTCTGCCGTCCGGAAGTTTTCTTGGCATTAATCCTACTGTGCCACAATATACTAACGGCTTACCTAGATATCTTTCATCGAATACTATCGCACCATTTATTGTTGGAATACCAGATTCATTACCTCCAACCCTTACACCAGAGTGAACTCCACGTAGTACTCTAGATGGATGGAATAAATTCTCTGGTATATCTCCTTGCCAATCTGGTGGCCCGAAACAGAATACATCGGTATTAGCGATTGGTCTTGCCCCAAGTCCTGTGCCTAATATGTCACGATTTACTCCAACAATGCCAGTCATCGCTCCACCATATGGGTCTAATGCTGATGGTGAGTTGTGTGTTTCAGCCTTCATGCAGACGCTCCATTCATCGTCCCAAGCGATAACTCCGGAATTATCGTGGAATACAGAAAGTAGCCAATCAACTTCTTTCTGCATATCATGAGTAGGTTTCATAATGTGAGTTTTGAAAATAGAATCGACTACTGACTCTTCTCCGGTTTCTAGGTCTTTATGGTGTATTTTTGACGCGAAAATCTTGTGTTTGCAGTGTTCGCTCCATGTTTGAGCCAAACACTCTAACTCGACATCTGTTGGTTGATTCTCAACAATACCGACTTCCTTACGTGATGATTGGATTGTTTCATCACGATAATGGGATTGAATGGTTTTCATTTCTTCTAGGTTAAGAGCTAAGAGTCCGGTTTCGGATATCTCAATCAATTCGTCATCGCTTATTTCTAAATCAATATGTGCTGGTTGTTTGAATTCTTGTGGTGGCTTTTCAGGATATTCAATCATTGGCCAGTCACCATTATTGCACATCTCGTTATCTGAAATTACTGCTCTCTCAATTAGATTGTTGTACAATTTTGAAGCAATAAAATCTGGTGTTGCTTGGTCGCCTACCCCATAGAAAGCATAGGTAATGTACGTAGAAATGTCTGAGTCTTGGCTAGCATTAGGGAAAATGGTTCTGAAACCATCTAATGCAGCCTTACCAGGATTATCAGTAACTCCGGGTTTGAAGCCGACTGAAATTACCACGTCTGGGATTGTATCGAAGATATTATTGGATTGGAGAAATGTTTGATTGGTCGTTGAGAATTCTATAATTGGATCTGCAAACAAATCATCGGCTCTTTCTGAAATTAATGTTGCATCAATATCTGAATTAATTAGGAAACCCACTATACTTCTAACCTTAGTAAAGTCTAGGTTATGATCGGCTTTCAGTCTACGCCTAACAACATCTCCTCTTACATCTCTCAGGCCTTCACCTGACTTGGGTGTTGCTTCAACTCTAGTAATTTGCATTGCGGCCGCCTACTTGGGTCATATTGATGGCGGTGAATACGCTCTTTGAACAATACGGAAGAATGTCAAAGCATATTCTTGAGATATTGTCCGGTAAAACTGTGCTCATTTTCCGCAATTTTCTCCGGAGTACCCGAGGCGATTAGTTGACCGCCACGGTCACCGCCTTCAGGACCTAAATCGATGACCCAGTCACTACATTTGACGACATCGAGGTGGTGTTCGATAACGATTATTGTATGTCCTTTACTCCTTAATTCTAGTAAAACATCAATCAACATTTGCACATCTGAAAGTGCTAATCCGGTTGTTGGTTCATCAAGGATGTAAACGGTATGTTTGTTCGGCGGCCTTCTTAATTCACTGGCTAATTTAACCCGTTGTGCTTCACCACCAGACAATGTTGTTGCTGGTTGACCAAGCCTAACGTAAGAGAGTCCAACCGCTCGTAAAGTATCTAGAGTACGGTGAATTTTTCTGTGGTTTTCAAAGAATTTTACTGCCTCGCCAATGGGCATTTCTAAGACATCGTGAATGGTTTTTCCTTTCCAAGTCACCTCAAGGCATTCTCGTGTATACCGCTTTCCGTCACATATATCACACGTAATCCAAACATCGGGGAGGAAGTTCATTTCTAATTTTATTGAGCCTGCTCCACTGCAAGCTTCACATCTACCACCTTTTACATTGAAACTAAAATGTCCAGGAGTATATCCTCGCTCTTTTGAAAGAGTGGTTTGAGAAAATAGTTTTCTAATCTCATCGAATACTTTGGTGTATGTTGCAGGGTTTGAACGTGGTGTTCTGCCAATAGGAGACTGATCGATAATTATCGTCTTGTCAATTTTTTCAATCCCCTCTATGCTCTTGTGTTTACCTGGTGAAGTATCTGCATTATGTAGTGCTCTTTGCAAAGAAGGTGCTAAAATTCCCGAGACAAGAGATGATTTTCCAGAACCAGAAACTCCTGTTACAGAAGTCATGCACCCCAGTGGAAAATCAACATTTATTGATTGCAAATTATTGTGTTTGGCGCCCTTAATTTTGATCTTATCTTTAGTAGGCTTCTTTCTTTTTACCGGTGATTCGATGTTTTTTCGCCCGCTCAAATAAGCACCAGTAATAGATTCATCTGTTCCCATTACTTCCTTTGGCGGCCCGTTTGCAACTACAACTCCGCCCTCTAATCCTGCACCGGGACCTAAGTCACACAACCAATCTGCTTGCCTCAATGTGTCCTCATCGTGTTCTACAACAATTAGCGTATTTCCTAAATCACTCAATTCTCTCAAAGTTGCGAGAAGTCGTGAATTATCCCTCTGATGTAGTCCAATAGATGGTTCATCAAGTACATACATAACGCCAGTAAGCCTACTTCCTATTTGTGTAGCCAACCTTATCCTTTGACTTTCACCTCCAGATAAAGTGTTGGCCTTTCTATCCAGAGTCAGATAATCTAATCCAACACTATTTAGAAAGTTGAGTCTGTTTTCTATTTCTTTCAGTATTTCTGTCCCGATGAATAAACTCTTTTCATCTAGTGTTTCTAATTGATCGGCATACATCTCTGGTGGACCATTCTCATTTTCTGGGCGCCATGCTCTAACCAATTCTAAACTATCATGTATAGAACAGGATGAGACTTCTGGTAATCTAATACCACCAACCGTTACGTGTCTTGCTGCTGCATTGAGTTTCTCGCCGTTACATTCAGAGCATGGTAAATCAGTCATACAGTTAATTAGACGATTTCTAGTTCTGTCAGATGAGGTTTCGGTATAGGTTTTCTCAAGTCTTGGAATTATTCCTTCCCATGGGCGATTCATTTTGTATACAGAACCATTATCAGATTCAAAATGGAAGTTTATGACCGTTGATCCTGAGCCATGTAGTAAGATATCTTGTTCATCATCTGATAGTAATTTGAATGGTACATGTGTTGGTATACTATAGTAATCTGCAACTTGTTCAAGCAGCCTCCTATACCATGATGGGGACATTGAGCGCTTCCATGGCCTTACACAACCATTACTAATTGACATTTCATAGTCAACTACCAACTCTGTATTGAATTGTCTTTGAACACCAAGTCCTTGACAACTGCTACAGGCACCTAAAGGAGAATTGAAGGAAAATACTCTTGGAGAAAGTTCTGGCATGAATGCGCCGTGTTCCGGGCAGGCAAAATCTTCAGACCACGAGATAATTTCACCAGCGTTATGTTCCCTTGATTTACTGCCATTTGGTAATGGTAAATTTTCAGATGGGGCTTTCAAACTCTCAATCGCTAATGCCCCACCACCTAATCGTAAAGAAGATTCTACGGCTTCTGTTAGCCTTTGCCTAGCTTTACGACGGCATACAAAACGATCTATTCTAACGTCTATGTCATGGCGGAAGTTTTTGTCTAAGGTTGGTGGGTTTTCAAATTCTGCATCATGGCCGTTTACCTTGCCATTCAGGAAACCCTGTTCGACTAATTGCCTAAACAAATCTTGGTGTGTACCTTTTCTGGCTCTTATTACTGGTGACCAAACAGCGATAGTATGTTCTTCTAAATTCCATAAAATATCGTCAACTATCTCTTGAACCGTTCTTCTAGCAACCTCAACTCCACAGGTTGGGCAGTGTGGTTTGCCTATTCTTGCCCAAAGCAATCTGAGATAATCTTGAATTTCGGTGACTGTTGCTACGGTAGAACGAGGGTTATGGGAACCTTGTTTTTGGTCGATTGATATTGCTGGAGAAAGGCCTTCAATGCCATCACAGTCTGCCTTTTTCATTTGCCCAATAAATTGTCTAGCATAAGAGGATAGGCTCTCAACATATCGCCTCTGTCCCTCAGCGTATAATGTGTCAAATGCAAGGCTAGACTTACCAGAACCAGAAACACCAGAAATTACAACAAACTTTCCTCGGGGCAATTTTACATCGATATTTTTTAGATTGTGGGTTCTAGCACCCTTTACAGTTATCCACTCTTGATTATCGCTCATAACCTCACCTAATCACGATTGGATGTCAAGAGTTCAATAAGTCCTCTATTTGAATTGATGGTTTTCATCATAATTTGTCGAATGGGTGTTTGGCTTCGACTCTCATTGGTTCATCAGTCTCAGGGTGAAGAAACTCTAGTGATGTTGCATGTAAGCATATTCTGGAAAATGGATTAGTTTCAGCTCCGTGCAAAGAATCTCCAACTATTGGATGACCTATTGATTGCATTGCCATTCGAATTTGATGGCGTCTTCCTGTTTCAATCATAACCCTAACAAGTGTTGTTGATTCATATTTAGCAAGTGTTTCCCAGTG
>CALDPP010000134.1 GCA_937911345.1 uncultured euryarchaeote
TTGTGACGCCGTATTCAACTGGGACAATTGATGGAAATTCACCCATTTCCGGTTTGTCATCGATTTCCTCGACAGAAACTATGAAAGTTTCTTGCCAAGTATTACCTGCTTCATCACTGACTGTTACAGTAACAGTAGTAGCGCCATGTTGTTCAGGCATTAGTACTAACTTGATGTCATCTTGAACCATTGTAGCACTTACTAATGATTCATCGGCTATCGAAAATAGTACTGACAAATTCTCTGAGTTGGTTCTATCATCTACACACCTATCAAGGAATGGAATTAAAACTCCTAGACCATCTTCAACAAAATATTGTGGTCCAATTGTTTGGCAATCGGGGTCTTCATCCCATTGTACCTCAAAGCCACCTGTAACTGTCATAGAAGTCACCTCAAGCAATGTTGTACTCATAGTTCCAGTTGAATCCCAATTAAACCATGCTTGCAATTTTATGCTAAGGTCTTGGATGCCTGGTTGTAAATATTGGCCAATTGCGATGTCTAGGTTGAAGTTCCCTAATTGGTTAATCGTTTGATATGCTGCTTCTTGTCCATTAACAAAAACTTTCCATCTCGAATAATCAGTAGCTAACCCCTCTAGAGAACCAAATACCCGCCCATTAATTGTTAGAGTTGGATCATTGTAATCTAAGAATATTGATTCTATGCAAGATTCTGATGATTTTACTTGTATCCGCATTATTGCTGAATCAATCAACTCATCATCATCAATCTCAACATATTCGGTGAAATCACTACCATCGATTGATTCTGCAATTAGGATTTGATAATTACTTTCTCCATCGAAATGGATTCGACCAAATGTTTGTCCAGGTTGAGCGAATAAAATCTCACTAGTCCAAACTCCTTCAACACCTTGCGTAACTGGAGACAATCCACAAGATGACAGCTGAATATTGTCAAAATATCCCTCTTCAAAATTTACTGAATGCATCGGCATATCAAACCCTTGAGATGTAGATTCTACCGATGCCCACTCAGTTCCGTACCAAGGATACTCGACAATTACCGACAATCCAACAGCGTCAACATCTAGTTGTGTGTCATCTGTTCCACCCAGAGAAACGTAATCTAGAGTTAATATCAGATTTTGCAAATCAGACCATGTCCAATCGAACTTATCAGTTATGTTTTCTGACCAAAGTGAGCCATTCATGTAATCAATAGAGCCCTGTGTGTTAACATAAGTCACTAATTCATGGAAATCACCATTGTTTTCCATAGAAAACCTAACTTGATCTTGTAACAGGGGCCCTGGAATATGAAATGCAATGATTACATCTACTGCAACAATTTCATATTGATTAGATGATTCTGTGTCAAAATCTGTTAATTCAATAACTGGTCCCTTGGTATATGAGTAACTCAAATCTGGAGCACCAGTAACATACTGCGAGTCTGTTGGAGAGGTTTGTGACCACATTTGTAGAGTTTGAAGATTTGTCGGCCTTGAGTGTTCAAACGTTATACGATTATCTTCTACCATTGATGATGTGTAATCAGCATTCTCTTGAGTGAAAGTAATTCGGTTATCAAGATACCAAGAGTCTTGAGTTGATATCTCCCCCTGAGGATATATGTCTATATCTGAGGTGGAATGGACACTTCTCGCAGTTACGTTACTGCCAATTGAACATAGCATCAATAGTAAAATTACCATAGCTTTAGAGTTGACATGATACCTTCCCATGAACTGGGGTAGAGGTGATATACTATAGAAATGAAGGTATCATAATTCATTGACAAGGTAAATTATTCTTCATTTCATTAATCGGATTATTGAAATACCACTCTACTTACGACAGCCTACTCTAGATGGCTGTGGTGGTGTAGGGGTTAGCACGAGGGATTGTGGTTCCCTCAGCCCGGGTTCAATTCCCGGCCACGGCCCCATTCATTCTTCAAGTTCTTGTTTATCGATCGAATGGCCCATACGGTCAACTTTCGTCTCAAGGTAAGAGCGATTTGAATCTCCCACTCCAACGACTAATGGTTCTCTATTAACCACATCAATACCATAAGAGCGAAGTTGTTCGATTTTGTTAGGATTATTAGTTAGCAATGTAACTTGGTTTATCTCTAGATAACTCAGCATGTTTGCAGCTATTTGGTAATCTCTTGCATCACCTGGATAGCCTAACATAAGATTTGCATCTAGTGTATCTGCCCCTTTATCTTGAAGGTGATAAGCTTGTATCTTAGCGTGTAACCCAATGCCTCTGCCTTCCTGCCTCAAGTACAGAAGGCATCCCCATCCTTTTTTCCTAATTGCATCTAAAGCAGCATGTAACTGTGGCCCACAATCACACCTGAGACTACCAAATGCATCACCGGTCAAACATTCAGAATGTGCTCTAACAAGAACTGGATCTGGTCCTTTCATGTCGCCTAGAGTCAGTGCAACATGGTCAAAGCCTGTAGCCTCTTCATGGAAAACCCGTATTACAAAATCACCAAATGTAGTCGGCAGTCGTGCTCGACTTGGGATATCGGTAACATCTTTGGTAACCTCCTTTATATCAGTCATTTTTTCACCTCAATTATGAAACAATACTCCCCGGAATCACGAACTACCTCTTTTAGAATATGTTCTGTTCTTGCCAAGTACATTGGAATGTCATGCAATGTTTCTGGGTCGTCTGCTGTGACTCCAATTACATCACCGTTAGATAGCGATTCTAGCGCTTTTTTTGTTTCATGCAGTGGCACAGGACAGTAGAACCCTAGAACATCTAGTTGATGAGTGATTTGCAATTGAGATACACCACCAGACATTACCGTTACATTCTACTCAAAAGGTGTTGATATACAAACAATGCGATTGTCTAAATTTTTGGAATACCGTATATTCATGTGTGTTGACCTGCACGGAGTATTATGACCAAGTCATCAAAGAGAGTGTCGAATTCTCAAGATATGACTTGGAGCGAAGTATTTCAATTATCGAAATCCTATCTCAAAATACCGTTAGCGTTGTTGTTTATTGAAGCAATTTATTGGTTTATAACCCAACCGTCTAACACTCTTGTACCAATTCAAATTAGCGAAGCATGGATTTGGAGCGGGATTACCAATCTAATTTATGGCGAAGGGACTGCTACTTTGACAACCAATAACGGGTGGATGACTCAAGTTAATCTACACAATGAAAATTTTCCAGGTGTATTAGATACTGTAGCACTCTATGTTTCAGATGAGTGTGCTGGAGTACATGAAATGTTATTTATTTCTACATTAATAATCATGACAGATGGAGTTTCTCAACGACTGAAATTTCGATCTATTGCTGTAATGTGCGGGATAGTCTACATTCTAAATATCGTCAGGCTTGTTGCATTTTATCCAATCGCAGTCGAATCATGTGCAATAGACCCCGATAATCCTAGTTGTCTAAACCCAGTTTGGCAATACCATGAAACCATTTACAATTGGGGTTTTCTAGTTATTTTAGTATTGATGTGGCTGATATGGTTTTGGAAGGTCGGGGGTCCAGAAAGAGCATTGGAGTCTAAAAATAACAAAGATAAGTTCCAATTTTCTATCAGAAAATCATGGAATAAAGTTCATTATGCAATCCTATTATTGGCCGGATTGATGTTAATTTCATCTGCATACTCTGTAACTACTAATGACGAGGCTATGGAAGCCAAAGAAATTCTAGACTTTTGTGCTTATTCAAGCATAGCAACTAACCAGTGCATGGCTGCTCAGAATAGTTGGGATAATGCTATTGACACTGCTTGGTCATTGGCCAGTATAGGCCTAATAATGGCTGCTTCAGTAACTATAAAGTTCAATAAGGTGGAAATTGAGACTTTAGAAAAAGAAGATACAGAATCAGAATAATCAAACTTCAGCGGACAGTTTAGTTCCGTTTAAGTCGTATTTATCTATTGCTTTCAAAGCAAGAGATACCTTCGAAGAATGGATATTTACTATCACAGTGTCTTGATCGAAGCGTATTTCTCCTATTGCAAGTTGGTCACAGCGCATCTTCTCAGCAAACCAATTAGCAATAACCCGACTGGAATAGTCCATCTTATCTTTGGAGGTTAACTTGATTGGGACGAAACCAAATACATCTGCTGATTCCATGAAATCATCTTTGTATGCAATTGAGTCTTTTTCTACCTCTGAAGGCAAATCTGGAACACTAGATGATGCAATATCTAATCCATAAGTTGCAATTATTTTTGCCAATTGACCAGAATCATTCTTCGATACTAAACTCCAGGCTTGTCCTTCTCTTCCAATCCTTCCAGTTCGGCCGATACGATGGATGAAACTATCCATGTCGTCAGGTATATCGTAGTTTACTACCAAAGTAATCCCATCAACGTCTATTCCTCTTGCTGCCACATCTGTGGCAATAATGGTCTTGATATCTCCGCCCTTAAATGAGTCAAGTATTCTCTCACGTTGGTTTTGCGATAAGTCGCCATGCAAGCCTTTGACTTGGATTCCAGCCTTTGATAACTTTTGAACAGATAAATCAACCATTCGCTTGGTATTACAGAAGACAATTACCTGATCTTCTTCGGTAGTGTTTGACAGCAACCGAGACAATGCCCATAATTTGTTTGCTCTACCAATGCTTATGCTATGCATTTTAATTGGCGGTACATCTAATTCCTCAGTATTGGTCAGCACAAATTCAGGTTCATCCATAAATTCGTAAGCAGCATCAAGTATCTCTTGAGGGAAAGTTGCAGAAAACAGCAGAGTCTGGGTTCTTGAGGTCATTTTTTCCAATACCCAAGTAATGTCTGGGAAGAACCCCATATCCAACATGCGGTCTGCTTCATCAAGGCAGAAAATTGTTGGAATTGTTAAATTGATGTGATCTCTTTTTGTCATATCCATTACTCTTCCAGGAGTTCCAACAATGATATCCACGCCGTCATTTAATTGACGTGCTTGTTTTTCCAAATCTGTACCGCCATAGACTGTTATTATTTTTAGACCATGATTTCCTTGGATGTTATTCATCTCTTCAGATACCTGATTTGCCAGTTCTCTGGTAGGCGTCAAAACCAAGGCTTGTAGTTTGCCGGTTGGTTCGCATGCCTCGATAATAGGGATGCCAAATGCTCCAGTTTTGCCTGACCCGGTTCTAGCTTGACCGATGACGTCTTTTCCTTGAAGGGCTGTGGGGATAGTATCACGTTGTACAGGTGTTGCATTTTCCCACCCTAAGATTTCCAAACCTTCTAGGGTAGATTGCCTCAATGACCAATTATCGAATCGTTGGTTTGTGAACATTTTCTCACCTCCGCCCAAACGATATACAGGCCACCGGGCGGCGGTGACCTTACGTAAAATCAAAAGTTGTCTTGCTCAGCAATTTCTTGTTGAAGAATCCCCATCCAATACTTACGGGCATTCTCTCTATTCAAGGTTCTGCGAGTTTGACGTACATGCTCTAAGATATATTGCCTAAACTTTAGAGCCTTGGTTCTGTTTACGCCTTTTGGAGTAATTCCATCCCAAAGTCTGTCAAATTGTTCAGCCTTGTCATTGAATTGTGCATCACTCATAACTACACCTTATGCAGGTTGGCCAACGACGGCCCCTTCTTAACAATGCCGACAAAAATAACTCGACTTCAATACTCGTCGTCATCATAGCCCATCATATCGTCTTGGGATACACTTCGATAAAGATCGGTAACTTTGGATTTCTTGACTACATTATTTGTTGATTTGTTTTCGGAATCTTGTAATATTTTATTTGAAGGCAGCGGTTCTAGTCCAACACTCTTTCCAGCAGCTTCAGCGACTTCTCTGTCAATTTTTGGTACAGCGGGAGCAGGTGCAAGGAAACGATTCTTTTGGCTCTCGGAACCTTCTAATGAATCATCTGTAGCATATTGTGTTAATGATTTGATTAATTTACCGTCTGTTTCTGTCTTCAACAGGTCGATTGCGATTCCTCTTAGCACTTCTTCTCCGTACAATATTGGCAACATCTCAATACAAGCACGACGAACTTCGACATCCTTTGAAGAAGCACCTTTTAGAATCAATTCCCTGGCTCTACCACTATCTTTATCCAGTGACCGAATAGCTTTAACCGCGCTTATTCTTACTTTAGAGTCGCTATCTGAAAGTGCTCTCTCTGAGAATATTGTTGCGATTCTAGTATCAATTTTTGCCAGGCGTGGCAAGGTCTTTGCAGCAGCTTGACGAACTCGTGCATCATCATCATTTAGAGCCCATGATACTAAATCCCAGCCAATATGGCCAGCTTTAGCTAAGACTTTGCCCAGTAATTTTGCTCCTCTTAATCGTAAATTAGCGTCGGTTTCCAAAAACAGTTCGTCAATGTGATCACAAGCAACCTCTGGCCAAGCCTCGCAAAGGGATTCTAGCCCCTTGAAGGCAAATTTACTCCGGTTTGCTTCGTAAGACCTCAGTTCATTGTGTATAATGATGTCAACACCAGAAGGAAAAACCGGCGCTGAAATAGAGAGTGCTTCACTTGCAGCTTTTCGAACTGACAAATCATCATCATCAAGTAACACGGATAGCCAGTCAAACAATTCGTCTGATTTCTGTGTAGCGACCTCCGGCAATGCCTTTAGCGCAGAGACTCTTACGCTTGGGTTATCATCTTCAAGTGCCTTTAACAAAGACGTGTGGGCTTCCATTGCTTTGTGTCCCTTTAACCTAGTTAGGCCAAGAATTCCATCTTCCCTAGTTAATACGTATTGTTTAGATCGCCATGATACATTGTAATCGTTTATGTTTCCATTTGCCAACGGTATTATGTCTGGCTCATTTATCGCTAACCACGGACCTTCCTGAGCCTCAATGTATTGCTTTTTTGATTTTGATCTACCAACATTTAGTGGCTTGCCGGTTCTTGGGTCTCTTGCGATGTAATCTCTTGTCATTACCAGTCCCCGAACAGACTGCGCATGCAGGCAAGAGAAATGAATCTGTTGATTTGCCAACTAGTTACCAACAATTAAATTCAAATGATTCAGTCGATTCTTATCAATCATGACGGATGAGGATATTGATGATGTCCGTTTGGTAATTTCATTATCATTTAGGGGCGAAAATGGTCTTTCTGATATTGATCTTGAAAGAATTTTATCTTTCGATATGGAATGGTTATCCCCTGAAGAGGCAGAAATAGCTGTTAGCAAACTTATTGATGCAGGTTGGTTGATTGGAGAGCGAGATAGTCTACGTCCGGCCTTCGATGCGAGAAGTATCTCAACGCCAATCGGTTGGTATCCACGGCCTTCTAGGATACTAGAACCGGTTGAATTTAACGGAATTGAAAATTCTGTTCAGAGTCAAAAACAGAACATAAATACCGAAAAATCAATCAAACCGAAAAATGTCATTTTACCCAACAAAACTAGCAATGACCCGAGAGAAAAACTGGCTAATAGGTTGAAGAAATTTATCTCTAGGCAAACTAAGATTTCAATAGACGAAATTGAGCGAAGGTCTGAACGAAAGCAAAAAGCACTCACATATGCATCAAATTGGCTATGTTTAGCATTAATTGCTAGGGAACAGGGACTTGAGATGGAACAAATAGTCTCTTCACTTTCAAGCTAAGTCGTCAAGTTGCGGCTCGAATTCCTTTTCCACGACTTCCTCTTCCTTACTCCTTGCCGATAATTCCATTAACACTGGCAGCAAAACCAAGGACAATAACAGTGAGAAGATCACTGTAATGGCAGTTATTAGGCCAAAATCTTGGATAATTGGCATTGGTGAGAAGAGTAACACCATGAATCCCATTGAGGTTGTCAAAGCACTCATCAATAAAGCGACGCCTGTAGTTGATAATGATGCCCTTAGCGCATCCCAATGATTGTTTCTCCTGCTAAGTTCAACCTCAAAGCGCCTCCACATGTGGATTGAATAATCAATTCCGATACCTAATGTCAATGCTGTAACCATCACTGTCAAAACATTCCACTTCAAACCAATTGCAGCCATCGAACCAACTACCCATAAAGTAGCAATACCAACTGGGAACAGAATCACAATCGCTGGCATTATTCTCCTTGTTAAGGCAAACAAAACTAAGAATGATACTGCCAGAGAGATTAATGTAGACTCAACTTGAGACGTAGACAATCCATCAAGAACGGTCTGCAGCATTGCTAAGTCTCCTGTCACATACAAATTGGCATTACCTGCCAGATTGTACCTTAGTGTACCAGATTTGTCTACATCACCAAGCATATTTTCGAATTCAGTCACTACTTGTTCTGACTCCGCAGAAGTTGCCGCTTCGACACGTATTTCGTTTCTTAAATTGACAACATTACCATCCTTAAGATAGACACTGTGTTTGATACGTTCAGACCATGTTTCGCCCGTAAGGGCATCAGCAACTGAGTTATTTGTCGACAGCGACAAAAACGCAGCAGAAAGATTGCACGGTAAGTCATAATCCTTGACGTAAACACCACCATCTTGGAACACCTCCAGATTGTAGGTTATGCCGAAATTAGAGTCTCGCAAAATTGCGTCTCTGAGTATTACATAGGGACCCTCGTAGGATGGTGATGGAAAAGTTTCATCGGTACCAACGACATCATGATTTGATTCTAAATCCCCATGTAGACCCCTTAATTCTGTCAGTAAATCTTCATCTGCAATGATATGGTCTTGACCATCGCTAGGCTCAAACAATACGTAAATTAATTTCCAGCCTGCACTGTCATAATTGTCAACAAGATCCTGTCTAACATCCATTATCTCCATTTCGTCATCGACAAAGTCTGCCAAATCAAAGTTCGTCTCTAGAGATGCTGCTCCAAAAATTGAGGCACCTGAAAGAAATACTACCACAAGGAAAATTCCAACTTGTTGCTTTTGTTGTACTTTTACAAGATTGTTAGTAAGATTAGGCAAAGTAAACGGCTTGGGCTTTTTTGTATCATTCTTGGTGTGGATTAGCACATGTAATGCCCCAACTACCAATGTCGAAGTGATGAATGCACATATTACGCCTATTGCCAACGCAAAACCGAATGTCTTCAATGGCGGCAGAGGAGAAATCATGTTTGCTAGGAAAGCTGATACTGTTGTTATCACTGCCAATGTCAAAGGTACTGAGAGTTTTGCGCATGCCCTCAACCATGATTCAGCAGGGTCAGAGTATTGCTCTCTGAGAGTGCTATTTGCCCGTTGCAGATGAATAGCATAATCGATACCTAATCCGAGAACGAGAGGAGCTACAGCGACCTCCAATGCTGAAAACTCAACACCAAGTAAATTCAATAATCCATAGGTCCAAATTAACGCACTTGTTAACCCAATCAGTGGGAATGTCACATCTCTGAATGACCTGAATGTGAAAACCAGTAAAACAATGACTACTAGAAGTGCTAAAACTACCAACAAGGTCACATTGTCTAAAGTTCGGTCATCGATGTCATTTGACAAAAGGTCGAGTGATACAA
>CALDPP010000135.1 GCA_937911345.1 uncultured euryarchaeote
TGTGAAAAGGCTACCTGGTCGGTCGGCTACTTGAACCATACTTCTATTTCTACGTCTTGGTCTTACTGGTGGTGCAGACATCTAAATCATTTGATATTAACTTTGGAGAAATTATATATTTTTTCCCGACATGTAATTCATAATGCATGAAATTAGCCGTTTTTCGTGTTTTCTAAGCCATTTTTATTATTTTATTTCAAAATCATATTATTTTAGTTATTCAAGAAAAGCAATTTATTACACAATGAGAGGGTATAGTCTAAATGAACACCCGGCTTGGCCTAGTCATGGTATCTGAGCAAGCAAGTGGCTCCGACGGTGGCTCTCCATTCAAGAAGTGGTTCATGCGACAATATTGGCGTGTGCAGCAGAGTCAAACAATTATTTCCATGGCATTTTGGGTTACTACTCTGACATTACTCATATGGCCATACGTTCGTTGGCGATTTGAAGATGATTCTACTATTGCTGGAATCTCCTCAACGTACCTTGGACTAATTGCTATAGGCTCTACGGTAATCGTTCTAGTCCTGCTTGTAGGAGTGATTTACGATGTAACCTTCGGATTATGGCGTGAACACATGACTATTATTGGTGAGAGAAACCCATTCCAAACCTATCAAATGGCTCCTAGTTTTTCAATTATACTAATGCAGACAAATATTTTGCTACGTAAGATTGCCGCTGATGATGAAGAGGCTATGCGACACTGCGACTTTGTTGATAGGTGGCTAAAATGGAATATTGATACTGAAATTTTTGCCAGAGCCATGTCAGGCTGGGAGCAAATTGTTGAAGATAAAGACCCATATTTGCCGTATTTGGATGAAGATCAGCGAGAGAGTTTGAAGTCGAAAGTTGAGGAATTGAAAAATCTTTGAGGCTCTAACCTGCAAACAGAGGTCATATCTATGTCTGAAAAAGTGAGCGAACATTACGATGATGATTACTTTGATTGGCAAGCAGAAGCCGGTGAATTCGGCGGCTGGGCAAATCAAACCAAGTTTGTCGATTACATTTCCAAAGATGATGTGGTCTTAGACTTCGGTTGCGGTGGCGGATATTTGCTGAAGAATCTAGATTGCAAAAAACGATATGGTGTAGAAATCAATCCATCAGCAGCGGCTACTGCGAAAAAGAATGGTGTTGAAGTCTTTGATACTGTAGCAGCAGTTCCAAACGATAGTATCGATGTTATAATTTCCAACAACGCACTCGAGCATGCGCTTCAGCCATTGGATGAATTGAGGGGATTAAGGCAGAAACTCAAGGTTGGCGGTAAAATAATCTTCGTAGTTCCCTGTGAGTCAATCTCAATGAAATACAAACCAAACGACATTAACCATCACCTGTATAGTTGGAGTCCAATGTGTATGGGCAATATGTTCACTGAAGCTGGCTACTCATTGATTGAGTCTAAGGCATACATCCACAAGTGGCCTCCGAGAGCCAAGTTAATGCGCAGATTGGGCGGTAGATGGCTGTTTGAGTTATCTTGCCGGATATATGCTCGCTTTAGTCGTACATGGTTCCAAGTGCGTGCGGTTGGCCGAAGAGACGAGTGAACAAACTCATTTTTCCGCACATCGAGATAATACCTCAAGAGTGTCATCGACCATTTTTTGCATTGAGTAATGCTGTTCTGCAGTTTTTCTAGCAGCTGAACCAGTATTTACCCTGTGTTCATCATTTTTTATCAATTCAGTTAATTCACTTGTTAAATCTTTAACATTACCTGGACGAATCAAAATTCCGTCATGCCGGTCGGAAATAGCGGTTGGTATTCCGCCAATCTTCGAGGCAATAGTGGCTAGGCCGTACGCCATACCTTCGAGAATAGTTAATGGCAGGCCTTCATGACTCGTTGTTGGCATGAGATGAACCGAGCATTTCTGATACATATCCACAAGAGTTTGCCCAGTTAATCTGCCGTGGAAAGTAACGTTCTCTTCGAGTTTAAGTTCTTGACACAGTGTCTTCAAATTGCTGAGGTGTGGGCCATCTCCAACGATATTCAAATGTGTTTTATCACGCAGGTTCCTTTCTAGGCCGGCCAAAGCATGAATAGCATGTTGCACTCCTTTCTGCTTGACTAAACGCCCTATAGAGATTATATGGATGATTTCTTGGTTACCCCGATCCTCAATTGATGCTGGAATGTGGACGCCATTTGGTATTGTAACGACCTTGCCTTTTGCATGTCTAATCATGTGTTTTTCCAAGGTTGGAGAAACCAGTGTTATGGCTTTAGAGGCCTTTCTTACTGGCAATTCCATCAATAAATGTCGCTTGATGAAGGTCGCAGGAGTTATTGCTAACCAGTGCCAGTACCGTGGATGATAGGATGCTTGTGGGAAGAACGCACTCAATTCGGATAATGATGTTCCGTGCCAAGTGGAAACTATTGGCACAGAGTTTTGGTTTGCCCATTTAAGCACTCCATTAGCACCCATCGACTGACTATGAATTATGTTGATTGGTTTTGCTTGATGAATTTCAGCAATTTTCTTGCGAGCCAGATTATTCCATTTCCGACTGTAATGCTCTGGCTTACAACCTGCTAGATAGTGTGTTTCAATGCCGTCAGTAATCTCGTGTGCTACTCCATCTTTACGTGCAGTTGTAATTACTGATACGTAATGCCCTTTGGCAGCAAAGCCTTCACAGAGATCCATCATTTGTTTTTGCATTCCCCCAAGTGAATGGCCGAGTGTGGTACGGCTCATCACTAGTATGTGCATGAATAGCCTGAAAGGTCACTGTGACTTAACTGCTTCAATCATATCAGGATGGAAAGTGCTTGATGTACATAGTAACGGCCTTTTCACCGTGGTCTAATTCTCCGACTACTTGGTAGCCATGCCGTAAATGGAATCGGTCTGAACCTTGATTTGGTGGTCTAAGGCTAACTTCAGCGGTTACCGGAATATTGTTTGTTTTAGCATACTCAAACACTCTGTCATATAACATAGAGCCAATACCTTGGTTACGAGCATCGGTTGCTACGGCAATTCTATCCACGTAAATGAACTCATCATAGCGTTCATTGAACCAAGCATAATTTAGGCTACCGTATGCAGTTTTTGGTAGCAAACAGATAACAAATCCGAGTAGTTTCTTATCAGCGAAAACCCCCAAAGATAGTTCAGATAACTCAAGCAACTTTTGCATTTCTTGTTGATTGACTTTACC
>CALDPP010000136.1 GCA_937911345.1 uncultured euryarchaeote
GCATTCTGAATACGCCCTTTTCGGGACTTTTATCTGTAAGGACAAATGTGATTTTGTCAAAGTAGTCATAGATTACAGCGCCAGGTAGTCCTGAACTTTGTAATTGGCTGATTGTCATTACCATTTGTCTTAATTCCATGAAAACCCTGTTATCATAGGGGAAAGGAAGTAGGTAATGAAATGATTGCGTGAAGGTATGGCAGCCAGCGTAAGCCAAGATGGACGATTCAGAGCAGTTTTCCTCTCTGTGATCATGGTACTGATGACACAAGTAGGATATACAGATAACATGGATTTCAGTTTGAGTTTTGATGAAGAAAATGAGTTACTGGAAACCGGTGGCTCCACATCTAACTCTTCAAGCAATAATCTATCTCCAAGTAGAGATAACGTCGTGGCCACTGTTGGCGAGCCTATGGCTCCAATCTCTTGGTATTTCGAGTCTAGTCCCACAGGCAGTAATGCTGGCACCACTACTTATGGAAATGGCAGTACTTGGCCTATAAACAATGACACATTCGTTCGATTAACCAGTATATCCAAAAACACCAATATCGGTGCTACGACTGGAGATACGTTCTATTACGTTGCCACAGGAGGCGATGAATACAATACTAGCCGTGTGATTTACTCCTACAACAAAACCATTGGTGTCGCAAGTGAAGTCGGCACATTTGGTACAATGCCAACATCAACTTACACTCGTTCTTTAGATTTCTTCACCACTGTTGGAGATATTTTACTTTTCGACGGGCCGGACATTGGCGACATGATGGCTTACAATCCAGCCAACGACACTGCTTATCCAATAGGTGTCTCTTATGCTGGTAATCCTGCAGCAACCCCAGGAACTGGTAGGTCGATTGTAATTGGCGATACAATTTATTTTGCAGGTTTAGATTCTGCAACACCTACTGTAGACGTTGAATTGTATGCATACAATGCAGGAAATGGCACAGCCTGGCTGGCAGCAGACGTTATTCCAACACCGAACAATGTTACTTTCACAATTGGTAGTGCACCCGGTAATCATCATGGGTTCAGATTGATTGGAGATACGATTTATTTTGATGGATATAGTACTTCTTCAATGATGCCTAATGCGTATCATGCTAATACAAGTGGTCTTGAATTGTATGCATATGATTTGTCTAATCAGACCAGCTGGCAAGTTACCGATATAGATTCTAGGCCACCGAATAATGCCAATCCCACCGCTTGGGGTTCTGATTATACTGGACATAGTCTTGAGGTAATGGATTGCAATTTCGGTAACCCTGACCAAACATGTGGAGAAGTATCTATGGCAGTGGTTGGAGATGTACTATACTTCCAAGGAAAGGACTCGAATAACGATTCAGAATTATATGCTCACAATGCATCAAATCACACAACTTGGCAAGTTGCCAACATCAACACAAAACCGTCCACAGAGATGGAAGTCGCTTCGTGTTCGTATGGAGCGTACCCGCTAAGAGATCATATAAGCAGTGCTCCTTCAGGGTTTTACGTAGTAGGAGAAAACGTTTACTTCACCGCTACCAATGGCTATTATGGAAGAGAGATATGGGCATATGGCACAACCAACAACTCTGTTTGGCAAGTAACAAGGTTATCTGAAGGTGATTGCTCTAATACCGTAGGATTAGTAGGCGACGGAAGAAAGTTCACTGTTGTTGGTGAAGAATTAATTATTTTAGCATATGGAACCGCCTTTGTTCACAATGACACTACTCAGTATACAGAAAGAATCTGGACTCCAAACAAATATGGAGGAGATTCATTCAGAACAGATAGATCTCCGGGTCACATTGTTTTAGGAGATACGATATATGGGCTTTTTTATCAACAAGCTATGCCACACCAAAATAACCCAAGTGATGGACCGTACGGGGCAAGTACATGGCCACAGCTTACAATGTGGGCCTATGACACATCAAATGATTCACTTTACATCACTGCGACTTATCCTCATCCCCGGCAGTATGGTAATTATCAGTACACTCATAGCGACTTGTTTATGGCATTAGGAGACACAATATTCTTTAACGCAAATGAACATCAGGATGGCTATGTTTTTGCACACCAACCAGCTGAAATCTCTCACCCACAAGAAATGGTCTCTGAAGCAACCTGTACTGTTTCACCCGCACTCCCCGCAGGACTAAATCTCGACAATAACCGATGTACAATTAGCGGAACGCCCACAGGGCCAACAAGCCTGACTAACTACACTGTTACTGCCAGTATCAATAACGCTACTTACCAGGGGAACGTTTTGATCACGGCATCTTATTCTCCAATTGTACCAAGCGTTGAAGGCTCAGATGCAATAATCGGCACACAAATAGACAATATCACGTTCCAAATTAGCCCTACAACTTCTGGTGTCTCAAACGGAGGCTCGATTAGTTCTTCAGGAAATGAATATGATGGCATCTTCAATGGATATGGTTGGTACCATAGTGGCGACCAAGTCAATTATGGCGCTGGTTTACTAGATTGGTCTAATGTTGAAGTCACTGAATACATTTCGGCCATCCATGATGGCCAGTCATCTAACTACAACCTTGGTGCACAGTACGGACAAAAATCTGTAGTAGATTCTAATGGGCATGTCCACATAGCTTACACCGAGACCCGAAAATTGGCATATGCCACAAATCAAAGTGGCTCTTGGCAAACTACAATACTAGATGATTCAACAGTTCTAGACGGCAAATCAATCGCCTTGGATTCCAGTGGCAACGTCCATATTGCCTACCATGTCGGCGCTACGTCCGGTTATAACTTGAATTATACAAACAACTTGAATGGGACATGGACTACCACAACTATACAATCAGGATTAGATTATGTCATGAGTGGTCATGCTGGTAATTTCTTAGTAATTGATTCAAATGACAACGTTCACGTTGCTTTCAGGACGGGGGGGGGTTCGTATGCACCTAATTTCATCTACATTGCAAACAACACAGATGGTTCATGGACAACCAGTGAAATATACTCTTTCTACCCAAACTGGGGAAGAGCCTACTCATTACACCCGCCAACATTAGCGATTGATTCTAGCGATAATCTTCACGTTTCTTTCGGAAAACATGTCAGCCATGGAGCAGATAACGACATCACGTATGCTACGAATAAGAATGGTAGTTGGAATACAACAATTATCCCTAACGGCAACGCTTGCTATTCCGGAGGTATCCGTTGCCCTATTTCAATAACTATCGATTCAAATGATAATGTCCATTTCTTTTACTACAATTATACGGGACAATACTCCTACGGATCTTTAGAGGGAATACATCACGTGACGTATGAGAATAGTTCCTGGATAACTTCTAAAATCCTAGTTACTTCGTGTAAGTATCAATGTTCGAAAGAAGTTGTAA
>CALDPP010000137.1 GCA_937911345.1 uncultured euryarchaeote
GTTCACCTTTGGGAAGACCAAATGGGAGCAACTCGTGATTCTTTACAAGATGGTTTTGAGCTTTAATTAGTTCTTCAGGGGTTCCAACATCAAACCAAACTCCGTCCAACTTTACACCATACATAGGCAAACCAAGTTCAAGTAAATGGGGGAAGAGTTGCTTGCTGAAGTCAAATTTAGTGTCCTTTGGGACATAAGACATCACATCAGGTTCGATGATATACAAACCAGCGTTGATTACATTACTAAACGCTTGTTCTACGGTTGGCTTTTCTAAAAACCTAGATATGTAACCCTGTTTAAGTGAACCATCGACATCTCCGTTTTGCATTTTAGACAATCCAACTATACCAAATTGTGTCGGGTCATCAACTTCCCACAAGGCCATAGTAACCTTGGCATTCGATGATTTATGAGCACTAACAAGGACTTCCAAATCAGAAGATAAAACTGAGTCTCCAGATGCTACAACGAATGTATCAGTCAAAATATTGTCAAGTAATTTGACGCTACCTGCAGTCCCCATAGGGACACTTTCTTCATTTACTGAAAATGATAAATCAGAGTTTTCATTCCAAAAATCGACTAATTCTTGCAAACCCTCGCCTTTGTAACCAGTCGTTAGAATTACTTCACTAGTTCCAATGTTTACTAGTGCATCTTTTACGTATTCTATTACCGGTTTGCCTAGTAGTTTTACCAATGGTTTAGGTTTATTTTCTGTTAATGGAAAAAGTCTGGTTCCCTTACCACCAGCCATAATAATGCCAATCATGGGCACACCTTATCTTCGCCTTGATGAATTAATATCAACTCTACGCATGTTCTTTTTCTTCTCTGATTTCTTTGACTTGCCTTTGGATACGAAATCTTCTCTGCTTAATCCGCCAAAAGTAATGCTGCCTGTGGATAATAGAGATTGGGTTAGATTTTCAGCTACCTGTTCAGATTGTGCACCAGTTTGCATCTCTTCTGCTACTGCCGCATTGTGATCAGTTAGCCATGATTTTCTCTCTTCCCTAACAGATTTTAGTTCATCACGAGCCTTGTTTACATCTACCATTAATTCTTCAATCTTGGCGTGAACATCATTGGCCTTTTCTTTTAGTTCGACAAATTCAGTATGGAAACGATCACCTTCAGACTTCAGGAAATCACGATGAGCGAATGCTTCATCAACTTCTGGAGTCTTTTCATTTAATCTCTCGACTGCTTGAATCATTTCATTATGAGCAGCATCAGCTTCTGATTTTAGTGTTTTAATTGCAGTATCGATATCAGACATATCTACTTCAACCATCTTGAATTTAGTGACCTCTGGTTCAAGTTCTTCGATTCTCTTGGAAAACTCTTTGATCTTTTTTACCATTTCTTTTTCTTTGTTTACACCAACGGAGGTCGTTTCAAACTTCTTCTCAAGGGCATCTACTTGCTGCTTCAAATCTGCATATTCCGCTGTCGCTGAACGCTTGTTATTGTGGTCTTTTCTTTTACCCTTGATTTGTGATATCAAGTCTCGCATTTGGCTTTGTATTGCATTTCGCTTCTCTTTAAAAGATTTAATTTCGGCGCGCATTGCTCTTACTTCTGCTACTAATAATTCGATTTTTGCGCGGTGCTCTTTATACTGAGATTGTACTGAGTTCCTTTTCTCGGCTGATACTTTCGCTTGAGCGTTGAAATTGTTTCTAGTTTCACGCATTTTACGAACTTTGGTTTCCATTGCATGAAGTCTTTCACGCAAGTCTGCATCTGGCCTTTCTTCGCCCTCATTCAGTCTACCGCGCATGGCATGTCCTGTAGGTTCACCATTTCAAAATTATGCTTGTTGCAAAATGCTTCAAACAATGATATATGTAAGCAATGAGGCAGATATTAGGGTGCCGATAATGCCTATCATATTGAATACAATAGAAGATGCAGCCCTGATACGTTCCTTGAATACAGAACGAATCCTAACATTCATTTGTGAACCAACTAATAATTCACCACTAACTTCCTCAAGCCTTACACTGACAGTTGCTTCGCCAAATCTCTCCGGAAGTAGAGTCTGCCATGCAACAGTTCCATCACGAAGAAGAGCGGACATAATCGCTAGAATATCTTGATTTCCAGATTGTGCAAGCGGAACGCCGATATCTGGCCAAATTTTCGCTTCACCTGGTTCAAGCAAGTATGTCATTGCTATATCGTGTGGTCTAAAATCAGGCGATTGAACTCTCAAAACAACTGCTTTTGGTTGATCGGAAAGATTGTGCATGTAGGTGAAAAGATTAGCCTTTCCATGAACTACATTCTCCATATCAACTTCAAAGATGATGTCATCGTTGATTGATTTTCTGCCTGATGCTAAATCCTCTTCAATTCGACCAATCATGCGGAAAAAGGCTGGGCATTTGGCTTCTAAGTGATCGAGTATCAGTAACCACTCCTCGATTGTGAATACATCATGGTTTTTGACATATTCAACACCTGCTTTAGTAAAAATTTCAGAAAATTCTGATTCGACGGATGAAAGGTCTAGACCTTTGGAATGTTTGTAAAGGGTCATCATCATTTTCTCTCTAGCAAATCTTGGATCTACGCCTCGCTTAACTTTGGATTCCAATTCACTAACGAACATTTCATATTCAGATTTCAGTAAGGGATCAAGTTGAGATTTAACTAAATCAGAAAATACCATCTCAAGGGTTGATGGGTGTATGGGAGAGTTGTAGGCTTTCAAAAGCCCTGTTCTTTCAGCCATGTTGAAGTTTGATGACCTAGTTGATACATGCTGGCCCATAGATAGTAGTGTTAACGAAAATGAAAGTGCAAGGCAATATTTACCCATATCTGTTTGAATTCCGTAGAATGCTATTGCTGATAGGGAAAATATTGCTAACAAGGCACATACCAATGAGAAAAAGTGTTTAGTGACCGAACGCTTAATCGAGTCTTCCAACGGCTCATAACCGTGTAGTGATTTGATGGAAAGGTGCTTTGATTGCGCAGATTTAACTTGCTCTTCAAATGTCTTAATTGTCAAGTTGACCCTGTGTCGATGTAATGCAAGTGCAAGGATATAACCCAACAATATTACGAAAACTAAAGCAACAAGTATTGTTGAGAAGCTTTGTCCAATAGTTGGTTCAATAAAATCAATCCACCAATCGGGGGATGAATTAGCATAAGCCCATGAACCGAAATATGCCAATATTGCGAAACCCGGCAAGAATAATAGCAATCTAATTCCGAAAGAAATAAGTTGTCTATCAAATGCATACAAAAACGATTCATTATTCCATTTGCTTAACTGTTTCAAAGACTTTGAACTTAGATTTCTAACACTCTCGGAAAGATTAATTTTTTCTGTTGCTTCATCAACTTCTGCTTCTGGGTGTTTTTCATCTGAAACTTCTGTATCGTCTGTTTTTTTATCAGCCATATCAAACACCATTTGAAATTAATTTGTGAATCTTTATTATTCAGAAATAAGTACCCTCTGCCCAATATCATTATCTAATTGCAATACCATGTTGGCTATTTCAAAGGAATTATTTCCCAGTGAGGAGATTTTTTGACCAACTGAAATATTCAAATCACTCAATCTCTCAATATCTTGCTTTGCTGCAACAATCAACTTTATTGTTGCTGATTCCCCATTTTCGAGTTGATTGAGTTTTCTAAGACCAGATAGACTAGAATTGACTCGTGATTCAATATCTTGAGACATTGTAGGTATTGCGGTGCCACTCGGGTCAATCTTAGGGTTGTTGAGATATATAGTAAGTGCGACTTCTAAATCGTCATCAATGGCATGTTCCAAACGACATGCGGTTGCATGTTGATTACCTGAAAATGGTAAGTGTTCAAGTAACACTTCTGCCAACCTGTGACGTCTTTTCATTTTCTTGCCGTGAATTAAACCCTTCTCAGTTAAACTAGAACCCTTGTACGGCACATATTCAAGATAACCTTTCGAAGCAAGTCTTTGAACCATCTCTGTAGTGGAAGCAGGAGTTACCCTAAGTGCTTCTGCCAAATCACCTGTCCTAACTTTAGCATCTGGGTCTTTTTCAAAAAACTGGTACATCATTTCGAGATACTCGTCTTCAAACTCTTGAAAATGGCCTGCTGTCATGGTATTCCCAACTATTCTTCATTATTCAATATTAACCATCTTTTGATTTAAAAATCATCTTACAAGACGGACATCTTACAGAGCCATCATAAGATTCTGGGATTCTTAGGCTCTGGGAACACTCTGGACAGGAAATTTCTACTTTCCCATCACTCTTTTCTTGAACTACTTCCTCAACATTTTCATTTCCATCCGCATTACCATCATCTTCAGAGGTTGGATCAACTGTAAAACTGTTTGAACAGTCTGGGCATTTTACTGAACCGCTGTAATTCTCTGGAACTCTAAGTTGTCGTGAACAGACTGGACAGCCGATTTCTATTTTTGTTTCAGATAGGGGTTTACTATTAGAAACAGGTGATTTATTGTCTGTTTTCTTCTTTGTTCGTTTGGTGGAATCGCCTTTGATTCTAACAAAGAGGATAACCAATGCTGAAACTGCAAGGCCTCCCAAAATCCCTGTCCATGGAATCGAAAACTCTTCTGATGATTCTTGTGTAGTTATTGTTGATAGGAAATTTTGTTCAACTAGTATTGACTCTCCGCCAAAATCCCACTTAGCGCGTAACTTCACTTCATCACCCTCTGGCCAAATCAAATCAAATGAAATGGTCTGTGATGAACCTGCATTCAATTTAGAAGTAAGTGATTCTCCCAACTTAGTTCCATCACTGTCAAATAAGATTATACTACCAGAAACCCCCTCAATATTACCCTTATTTTCAATGTTCAACGAAACACTGGCCAATTCTCCAGAAACAGGACGATTCGGATTTGATTGTACATTAAATGCCATTTCATATTCTGGCCTATCTTGAGGTATGGATTTTGTGAAAGATGAAAACGACGATTCAGCTGTCCAATTTACTTCTTGTGCTCTAATAATCACATAGTCTCCATCGACAAAACCAAAATTTATCGAACCACTGGTTTGACCCGCACTAACAATCATATTTACGTCATAAACGAAAGTGTCTTGAGAGCTACTGCCATAACCCAATTTAACATTCATTTCACGGTCTATGCCTGAACTCAAATTCATAGCCCAGTTAGCAGATAGCCCACTTTCAGTTGTCCAGGTAATTTCATACAGTGATAAGTCGAAACTTTGTCGTACAGAAATGGGTATTGAAACTACACCATTAATCCCGTCAGCAATATCTCCATCGATTGTATACAAAGACCAGTTGAAATCATCAGTCCCAGATGCCAGTAATGGAACCGTAATTGTCACTTCTCCAGCTTGATCGGGCTCAAGGTCGACAAAAGTTCCTTGATAAATCCCTGTAGAGGATTCCATTCTCAAAGTGACGTTACCCTGTTTTGTGCCTGTATTGCGAACTAACAGAGAGAAAGTTGCTTCATCCCCGACATGCCATGGTCCGTCAGTAGTCGATGGAGAAAAACTACCAGCATATTCGAATAGCGCTGATTCTAGTTCGAAGTCAATTGATACATTCTGCATTGAATTTTCATCGATTCTTTGTCCGCTAAAGTAACAGAAAAGTTGACCCGGTTTGATAGTTATGGAGAAATTTGTGACAATCGATGACAAACTCAAAATATTTGCTGTTGAATTATAGACAATTTCATTGTTGAAGATGCAAGTTTGGTGACCTAAGAAATCGATTGTTCCGTTGTTAAAATTTGTCAGAGTAATTTCGATAGTTTCTCCAGGAATTAGCACTTGTGAATCAAAATCAATCAATGTTGACAAAATAGGAAGAGGCGGAGGGTTTACTGGTACTGTGAAATTTTGATAATTATCTTCAATGTAAACATCTACTAAACCATTTAACATAAAAGAAATAGAAAACAATCCCTCAAACACTTGAAGTGTTGAGTTAAAGTAAACTATCTGTGTTGACATTCCGAGGACATTTAGTGTCTGAGATGATTGTTCATCTACACCAACTCCGTTGTCCATTAACATAGATAAATTACCTGTCCAGTTATAATCTCCTTCGTTAACAATCGGGATTTGAAATTGAACATAATCACCATCACTCAATGAGTTATTTCCAGTCATCGAACCTGTTGAATCAACTGATTCAACCAATATTGAGGAACTTCCAGCAATGGAAATATTCAATGGCTTTAGACGATGAATAGTCCTCTGAAAACTCAATAATTGATTTCCTGATTCAACGCCCACATCACCAATTAGACCGACTGTGACAATAGTGTATCCATAACCAAGAGATGACAAATTGATTGAAATTAATTCAACATCACCATCATCTAAATCATATGTAATCGAGGTATTTGATAGAATTGTACCGTCAATTAATGAGGTCTCTGTATATAATTGTCCAACATGATTTTGCCCCATTCCATCATCAGTGGCACTCAAATTGAATTCTAGATTAAAGAATGAATCGTCTGTAGTTTGAAAATTATCTAAATTTATGCTGTTACCTTCTATTGTTACGCCGGATTGGTTCGCAGAGACAATAGGAGTAGGAAGTAGGAGAAAAGATGTCAGGATTATAGTCAAAATAGCAACTCTGATGGAGTTACTTTCACCCGCCATACTACCCTCAATTAGTTAAGGTTCTTGACCTTCACGCAAAACCAAACATCTGCGCCATGTTTTTCAACATTGAATTTCACCAACGGCACATGACACCCGAGGACTTGTTGCTGGTGAAGCCTGAAGTCCTTGCAAAACTTATACTCCACAAGAGAGAACGGATTTCACAATCATTACCTGAAATCATTGAATCTGTTGCTACGGAAAAGGCAACTGCGGAGAAGCTTGCTCGCCAATCACGGGATAAAAAAGAGGATATTGAACCTAAGTTAAAAAACCTAATTAAGGAACGTAATTTGTTGATTGAATCGATTTCTCAAGCAAATAATCTAGAGGGCCTAAGTGATGATGAAAGAAGTGAGTTCACCCGGCTTTTGTCAACAACAAAATCAAGTGACACAACTGCTAAAGAATTCTCAGAACTGATGGAAAAATTAGCGAAAATTTGCACTAAATACGATCTAGACATACAAAAATTGCCTGACTATAACATCTCAATAAAAGCAAATTCCGCACTATCTGAACTATCAAAAGATTATCATGTTGCCAATAACAACTGGAATGAAAATGAGTCTCACAGACGTAGGTTAGAATCAAAATTTACAAAATTGTCAACAAACTTGAAAGATTCACAGGCTGCTAAAAATTATTGGGAGCAAAAAATTGATTCAAATTTTGATGAGTTATTGGTAGACGCTAACAGGGTGGCTTCTGGTGGACCTTCTAGCAGACAATTGTCTCGAAACAGAAAACAAACCAATCTCAAGAGGAGGGGTTAAATTGTTGACTAATTTTGAGAAAGCAGATATTGATGTGAGATATCTAAAAAATTACTCCTATGTTAAAAGTGCCATCAATGGAAGTTATAATTCAGATGGAATAGTCCAGGATAGTGAATATCTCCTAGATTTAGATAAACAAATACAACAATTTATCGACGACCAAAAAATTACTAAACCATTGATTAAAAGAAGAAATGGAATTATCAAGCATCTACGCAAAATATTAACGAACAAATTTCACAACTCCAAACTGTCTTCATTTGGTTCATTTGAATCTGGGCTAAGCCTTTCCTTTGGAGACATTGATTTATGCCTTGAATTTGATGGGGACGCACCCAAGAAGGTACTCAAGAAGATTGCTCACATGCTAAATGAAGATGGTATGAAAGATATCAACCTAATTACCAACGCAAAGGTCCCGATTGTCAAGTGTATAGATGGTCAATCAATGATTCCCATAGACATCTCAGTAAACAACAATTTATCGGTCTATAATACAGAGTTGCTAAGACGTTACAGTGACTTAGACCCAAGAGTTAGGCCATTTATATTGGCTGTGAAATATTGGGCAAGAAATAGAGGGATATGTCAACCAACCTCTGGCACATTTTCCTCTTATGCTTGGACACTAATTGCCATCAATGCACTACAAACAATGGATAAGCCAATAATTCCAAACCTATGTTCGAGGGATGGGAGCGAAAAGGTAACTATTGGAGGCAAGGTTTTTGATGTATCAATAAAACAAGCCAAGGATATTCAATTTTTATCAGAAAATAATGACACTGTATCTGAACTTCTTTGTAAATTCTTTTCTTATCTTGCTCTTGATTGGCCATGGGATAAATCAATTGTTTCTGTTGGGACTGGAAAATTATTACCTAGAAAACAAAAAAATTGGGAACACCAAAAACCATTTGCATATAATGCAATTCAGGACAAAAAAATTGTCCGGCTAGGCAAACATTCGCTACCAGTGGAAGATCCATTCGATGAATTACATGACTTAAGTGTCGTTTTAGATGCTGAGGGTGTATATGAAATCCGAGATGAGATACTAAGGGCACATTCATTTATTCATGACTTGAAGGATTGGGACGCGATATGTGAAATCAAATACCCTGAACTATCTTATGGAACGCCTCAACTTGACCTGTTTGAAGACCTAAGAAGCAAAGATACATCTGAAATCAAAAAGGAATTACAGTAACTTTATGCTG
>CALDPP010000138.1 GCA_937911345.1 uncultured euryarchaeote
TGATGCGTTTGAAGTGTCCGGGCCAGGAACGATATCAGTGCCCCCTGTTGGAGAGACTGAGTTTCAAGTCATGGTGCGAGGAGAAGCAGGATATCCAACGGGTGTTTCAATAGTTAATGTTGAGGCAACAGTAGTTGAAACCAATGGTGTACCCCCTCCAACAATGGAACAAGAAGATCATGATACTATGGTCAATATAATGCAATATGGGGAATTTTCAATTTCTTCAACTACAACGCAGGTAAGTGGCGGTGAAAAAGATAAAATTTCACTCCGTTTTGATGTCAAAAATGAGGGCAATGGGATGGATATGGCTCGAGGGATGGTTGCAGATTGGAGTAGAGATGCACTGGATGAATATGGTTTCATCATCAATATGAATGTAGTAAAAGTGCAAGCAGACCCTGGCGACACTAATTCCTTTATTGTTGATCTTACACTTCCTACTTGGGAGTCGTATTCTAACGCAGCAGAAGCCAACGGCGAAGAGTTGGGCATTGGTCCAGGCGAGTCGTTTGAAATTTATTTTAATCTAGAATTTGCTGTTGAGAGTGAATTTACCTGTCGAAGTTGGGGATGTGAACGTGAATCACTAATGGTTACGATTGAATTTAGTGGCGAAACTGAAGAAGAGAGTATATTTGGGACTTCATCGAATACAACACTCATTCTCGGCGGTGGAATTTCTTTAGTCGTTTTACTCATAGCAGGATTGTTCGTTGTTCTAAAGAAACCAAAAGCAGAGGCAAAACCACAGGCAACAGCACGCGCAAAACCTACCATTAAACAAGAATCAGTACAACAAAAAGTAGTCGATGAATTCGATTTCTTATGAAAGTACCAAACCTGACCGGAAGCCTTTGGTTTGATATGCAAGCGCATTAAAGGGGATACTATGCGGCAGCATGCGATTTCAACCAGCATAATAGTTGGGCTATTGATTTCAATGCTATGTGTGCCGTTAATTTCGGCAAATAACCCAACCATTTCGAGTGACACAACTTGGTCGGGTACAATTACACTCGATAGTGACATAATCGTCTCTGCGGGTTCAACCCTAACAATCGAAGCCGGCAGCGTAATTGATGGCGGCGATGGCTTTGCAATCGAGGTTTATGGCGCCCTAGTTGCTGAAGCAAGCCACTTTTACTCATCTGCTATTCCAACTGCACAATCATCACATGGCCAAGGTTTGTGGCAAGGTTTAGTGATTAAACCAGGAGGCAGTGCTACGATTAGTGACGTTGAAATTGAAAATACCAATGCTGGGATTAAGTCTGAGGGAAATTTGATTGTAGATAATTTGACTGTTAGAGATTCTTATCTTGGAATCAAAAATTACGGTATTGCAAATATCAACGCCCTCCATACCGAATCGATTGATTATGAAGGAATAATGAATATTGGAGTTTTGACAATCACGTCTGCCAATATCAACAATGCGTCTACTGGGATTCAATCAAGTGGCAATTTAGAGGTTACAGATTCTAACTTCACTAAATTGGGCACCGCAATAAGTGCTAATGCTGGCGAGGTAATCGCCAATGATGTACACTTGCAGGAGGTATCAGTAGGCCTCTCATCAATATCTGGGGTTGATTTCACCGCATCTAATATCTCAGGTAATGATGTATCATTATTGATCGACATGGCAAACTCAGATGATTTGACTCTGTCTTCAGTAGAGGTTACAGGGGAGAATTTTGTTAAATCCAATGACGCATCCTCAACAAGAATTTCTGACATTGAATTCACAGTTGTCAATTCAGGCCAAACGCCTGTAATCGAACAGAGCTGCAGTGGAGTTTGCATTATTGAAAACCTAACAATTCATGACTCGTCAAGAGGAATTTCATTTATCGGTGATGGCAATCATATTCTTGCAAACTCGACAATTAATGCTGTGCAATATGGGGTAAGGTCAGCAAATCAGGGCTCACTATTTATCGAGAATGTGACGGTAAATTCGCAACATGGCGGCATAATTATTCGGGACTCCAATTCACATTTCTATGGCGAAACCTCGATCCAGATGTCGGGTAATGACGCTATTGGCCTCGACATTCTTGGCGGCACCCATCAACTAGAAGGGTTGAGTATAACCAAAGCCTACAGCAATGCGGATACAAGTTCAATTGGGGCCCAGTTTTGGTATTCTGATATCTCATTAATGGATGTAACAACTGAAAACTATTCGACCGGACTCACAATGAGAGATGCGAATTTGGTTGCCGAGTCTGTTGCTAATCTTGGCGGTAATTCAATTGGCACAGAAATTATCGATAGTTCAGCATCAATAGATTCTATCTCGACCAAATATCAAGATAGTGGAGTAATTCTTAGAGAAAACTCGCAACTTAGCACCTATCAATGGAGTGCACAATTACATGATCAGCCGTTACAGGTTGGGTTAGGTTCGGTTGCATATGCTCTAGATTTTACCACAGCAAACACCAATCCGAGTTACAGCGACGCATCTGGATTAGGCACACTGTACTACGGAGAGAACCCAAATTTGGACATTTCTTGTGCTAATAGTGATTATTTTGTAATGACGAATGTGAAATTTACTGATATGTCAGATAACTCTGTTGAGGCGACAATTAATGTAAATACTTTTCAGTTTGTTAGTGATGAAAATGGAGAAGTTTTCTTGCCACTAATCTCTGAAGGTTCAATTGTTGTTGCAACTCTCTTGGGTACTGGAATAAGTGAAACATTGTCAGGGGGGATACAAGGACAAGTTGTTCAAATCCCAGTTATTCCAGATGGTGATTGGGTTATTTCGGGTACTCAAACTATCACGTTGCAGTCTATCGACGGCATGCAAACACTGAATGGTAACTTGGTAATTGAGGATAATGCAGTTTTACATCTTACCAATTTAGATCTTTTATTGGCCGCTGGAAAATCGATTATTCTAAGTGATAATGGCCAGATAATTGCAGAAAATTCTTCGATAATTGCAGACATAATCTTGGTAAATGATTCAGGTTTGATTTCCGGGAATGATGCCTCAAAACCTCTCCAAATCAATTCAGCAGTTGAATGGAATTGCCTCGAAACAACTAGTACGGTCAACATAATCTTTTCTGAAACATTGAGTCTCGCATCGGGATGTCGTTTATCTATTGAAAACGGCCAAGCGGAAGGAGAACTGACAGTTCCTAACGACTCTTCTTTCACAATAATATCTTCACTTGCAGTATCGGTTTTGGATAGAGGGTTACCGGTGAGTGGAGCAATTATTGAATTCAAAGGCACTGATTATTACACGGATTCTTTCGGAGAAGTAACTATCCAATCAACTGCGCGTGTGGTAGACTCTGCTGGAGATGTACTTGGTAGCAATGAAAACATCTTGCTGAAACGTGATAACTTCAATGAACTAATTACATGGAACACTTCTAAATCAAAAGAGCATCAATTTATGGTGTCTAGTTTAGACACAAACGAGATTGTGAATGGTGATGTAACACTTGAATCTAAGTGGAGTCCATATTATTTAGAACAGGACTTATCAATTCCTCTTGGTAAAACACTCAGTATAACAGATGGTGTATCAGTAAGAATATCTGATGGGGTGTCAATTACCATCTCTGGTACATTGGAAGCAAGTTCTGCAATCCTGTCCTCAACAGGTCTAGGAGATAGATGGTCTGGACTAGTTATGGAATCTCAATATTCTAATCTATATCTAGATGGCACCACATTACTTGAGGCTTCACCTTCAATTGCCTTTGGAGGTGGTCATTTGACCTTCAATGATGGCCTAATCTCTAGATCTTCCTCATCACGCGCCTTGATTGAGGTCAATGAGCAAGTTGGGGGTTCGTTTAGCTTGTCCAACATGCAACTAACCGATGCTAGCAGTTCATGTATCGACATCATTGAATCAACCATTCCAATAACAATGTCAAATGTAGAATTTTATGCATGCAACGGGCCGTCAATCAGGGCAGAGAATGCTTACGTAATCATTGAGGATGTTATTATTGGCGAAGGGTCATCAGATGGTCTTGTGCTTTCAAGTATTAATGGTAGCATTGACAATATTAATGCTCAACAATTTAATGGTGGCGGAAATATCCTCAAATTGGACTATATCAACGAGGATTTGTCTATTTCAAACATCGTTGGTATCGTCGGTGGCTCGCCAGGCATTGCAGGTGCGAACAATAGAGCATTAGATCTCGAATCGATTAACCTAACCGGCACACCAGCAATAGATTTTGATTCTTCATCAGGCGTTTTGTCAAATGTCAAACTTGCTGGCAGTGGTTTTGGTACCGCACTAATTAGCCACCATGGTCGTTATTC
>CALDPP010000139.1 GCA_937911345.1 uncultured euryarchaeote
GGCGAACAAGTGTCTTATGTAATTGAATTGGTTGTATTTGACTATGATATTCGTCCATTCTTTGACCTAGAAGAACTGTAATAAAAACCGGTATGAGGCTATGGTTGTGATATAATCGCTCAACCATATACAAAAGTCGATACTGCTCTATATCAAGCATCCTATGAAGTGCTTTCCAGCCGCAATAAGCAAATCTTCGCTTTAATGATGGTTGGCGTTTTTTTGTCAGGTATTTTTTTTGGTTTGTTAAATGTTCAATGGTTTGCAACAGAATCAATCGCGGCTTATTATGAAATGATTGATGAATCTAATGAAGATGGTTTGAACGGCGGTATTTGGTGGTCTTTACTTGCAGTTCTGCTGTCTTCTATCGCTCTAGGGCCGATTGCTGCTGCTCTTACCATCATGACTTATCGCAATAAGGATGTAAGCGATGCTTGGATAGGACAAATCTATGGTTTGCTAGCAGGAATTCCTGCAGCACTTATTTGGGCACTTATTTGGTTGATTTGTTTACCGTTCACTTGGGGACTTTTACCATGGGGGGTGTGGAGGTTAAACTGGTGGAAAATCTTCCCATTTGGCTTTGGTTTGATTTGGATGGGTGGCCTGCCATTACTTATTACCGGAATCAATTTTTTCAAGAAATTAGCCAACCCCGAGTATAATCATGATCTGAACAAATTAGCAGAGGAAGTTAGTGAGGAGGAACCTAACCAACCCCCTGTCGAAGAGAAAGCAACTGAAATTTACGACCCTTATAGAAACAAGACTACAAGGCTTGAATCTGGAAAGATAGTTGGTCGATTGAAGGTAGTGATTGGAATATTCCTCGGAATTTTGTTTATTCCAGGTTTAGTGTTCATAATTATTGGTGCGGTAATGGGCGAATCATTCCTCCACGAAGGCATATCTGATGGAGAGATGCAAATTGAGGATGCAGATGGAAATGGAGACTTAGGCTTCATAATTTATGTCGAAGGCGAGGTGGTTGATTTCAATGTCAATGGCATTTGGGATTACTGTGAGGATGTTGTCGTAAGTGCAACTCATTCAGGTGGTTGGATGAGTGACCCATGGACGCCACAAAAGTTCCACAATGGCCCCGATGAAACAAGACAAACCTTCCAGCTCGAAATTGGTGGCCAAAATCAACCTGGTTCAAATGATTGTAGTACACAGATTATGCCACAAGGAAAATCGAAGGATGGAATATCTCTGGTAAAACTTGGACGAGCATGCTATGGTTGTACTGCAGGAACATCTACTATCAGTGCAGAATATGAAAATGAGCCAACAAAACTGGTTCGCATGTGGATACAAGATGGCGAAGTGGCTCGAGAAGCGACGACATTGATGATTGTTGGAGGAGTAATGGTTGCAAGCCCAATAATCTATTTTTCACTTTTATTTATCCTTAAAGCCCATAAAGACAAACGAGAAGCCGAGGGCGAGATGCCGCTACAAGCAGGAACAAGTTCACCTCAAGAAACAATCGAGATTATTGAATCGATTCCAGGTCAACCGGTGCGTTTCAGAATCAATAACCCTCCGAATAGTTTCCTGGGAGACGCATGGGTCGGGATTTATCCTGCAAGCAGTGGAGATCAAGACCATGGAGACCGTTGGCGTTGGTTGAGAGATATCGATGTGAATAACGCCACATTGCCGGGTCAATCTGCAGGCAAGTGGAGTATTCGCGTCTTCAAAGATGGTGGATACAAACTAGAGCATCGCGTAGATTTCGAGATTCACAGTCCCCCTCAACAATCCTCTACACCAACCTCATCCAATGACATAGTCGAAGAAAAGAAAACCAATTTTTGGGATTCTGTCAACTGATTAAGCCAACAGTTTGCTAATATCGATAATCGATGAAACTCTAGAATCAATCAATACAAGCAGTGAATTTAGTTCATGCTCATCTACTGCTTCAACTCTCATGACGAGGATTGGCTCGGTATTTGATTTTCTTGCTAGATACCAGCCGATTTGCTCACCATCTGCATTGTTGAAACGTACTCTAACACCGTCAATAGTCGATGCTTCATAATCAGTGAATGCTTGCCTAATAGCCTCAACAGTCTCGAGTTTTTTCTCTTCGGAGCAGGGGACTTTTACTTCACCAGTGGTTGGCAGGTTCGGTGCTAAGCGATTCAATTCACCGCTAAATGAGAGGCCATTGGTTCTAGACCACAACTCAAGAATTCTTGCTGCGTTGTAAAGTGAGCAATCAAAACCGTACCATCCACGGTCAGCCATGAAGATGTGGCCACTCATTTCAGCCGCCATCAAAGCATCAGGATTAGCGGCTAACACTCGTTTCATGAACGAATGCCCAGTTTTGGCCATCATTGGTCTGCCACCGGCAGCAACGATTGCCTTCTCAACATTCATTGAACACTTGACGTCATAGATTAGCAGATCTTTACCCTCCTCTGAGCCAACTACATCATCGGCTAAAAGGGCGATTAAGCGGTCAGGATAGACGAAGTCACCATTTTCATCAACAGCACCAAGTCGGTCACCATCGCCATCAGCGCCAAGGCCGAATTCACAACCATTGTCAACTACTGCTTTAGCTAAGTCAATCATGTTCTTTGGCCTTGTAGGGTCTGCACCATGATTCGGTTCAGTAGCATCCCAATCACAATACAAGTCAATATGTTCACAACCCATCATGTCGAGCAATTTACTCATTGCTGGACCTGGAACAGCGTTACCACAATCGACTGCAACCTTGACTGGACGGGCTAGTGGACCGGTTGATTCGATGATTGCTTGAAGATAGGTATCGATGTGAGGATTATCAACAACTTCTCCTTGCCCGTTAATGAAATCACCAGCAAGGAATACTTGCTTTAGTTCTTGGATTTCTTCACCGGCTAGTGGTAAAGTGCCACGGCACATCTTGAAACCGTTGTGAGTTGGCATTGGTAAGTGACTAGCAGTAACCATGACGCCACCGTCAACCGGTAAAGTCCAGCAGGCGTGATATACGCAACCAGTGGAGACGATTCCTAAGTCGAGGACTTTGACTCCAGAGTCGGTTAGGCCACGCATTAGCTCGTTAGCAAGTGCGGGAGAGGAATCACGAATATCTCTACCAACAGCGAAACTCGAGCAACCTAGGTACTTAGCCATTGCACGACCTAACCGGTAGGCGAATTCAGGAGTTAATTCGCCCGTACCATCGCCGTTGGCCAAGCCACGAATATCATACGCTTTGAAGCAATGAAGCGGCCATTCGCTCATGCTACTGCGAATAGGTGTGCCATTTCAATTATGAGGTTAGGAATCTATTTACGAGTAATCGCAAGGATGGTGAGAACTCCGGTAGTTACCAGAATTAATTCGATTAGTACATCAAAATGCCAGCCAGCAAGTATTGATATTCCCGCAATTGGTAATCCTATTTTGAGCAACTTCGGCCAGGTTAGTATGCCCTTTGGCGTCTCGTCAAAATATGGCGAGCCGGGCATATAATCACTCATCTTGTACCTTGTACAACAATCTCAACCAGTGCGCCAGCTGGTAGTGCAGCAGCGGCAAAAGCGGCTCTTGCAGGCTTAACTGATAGTTCACTAACCCACTCACCATACACTTCATTCATGGCGGCAAAATTATTGATATCATCCAACAAAATTTGAGCAAAACAGATGTTTTCTCGGGTTAATCCAGCGTTGTTTAGTAAAGTATCTATTTTATCTAATGCGCCTTGTGTTTGCGCTTTTACGCCGTCAAAATCAACGGCAATTTGACCTGATAACCAAAACATGTCACCCGATTGTACGCCAGCTGAATACGGGCCGTACTTGGCAGCCCCAGGTAATTCGATTGCTTGCTTGTCCATGATTTGCCCTTGAGTAGGCAGGACTTCAACTTGACGAATCTCCGATGCATTGAGTAACATGAGCACTTTCGCAGTAGTATGCGGACATGTTGGGTTCTTGACCATCCTGCCCATGTTCGTCTGCTTGCACCTTTACTACGTTGTTCCAACAATAATGACGTCATAATTGCTACTAAACGCAAGGAAGTTCAAGATTTAATTGAACAAGGCGATGGACATATTCCTCGCCGTCAAATACATTGGGTTGAGCGTCCAGTGGGTCAGAAAAAGCGCCGGAAAGCGATTACACGCTGGCGTTCAAGTCATAACTTCTTGGCTGAGTGCTGTACAACAGGCCAACCAATTTCTCGAATTGTTGCAGTTGGAGCGGCGCTTGAGTTACTGGCTTGGCGTTCACCAATTTTGAAAAAATCATTACGCAGCATCTCACATCGTTACTATATTTCGGATACGGAAGTAAATCACATCGCTCACAATCTTGCTTTGAAATCAGCAACTCATGTCATTGTGCCTACACATTGGGATGAATCAATCGATGGTGGTTTTTTGCAGAATGCAAAATCAAAAGCAATCATCATACATCATCTCAACGGCTTACATGGTCATGTACATTTACGACCAGGCATCCATGCAAATACGGTTAGCAATCCGCCAAAGGTATTGGTCAGGTTGCTCAAGGGTGACGGCATTCATGATGATAATGAGGTAACATATATCCCAACTGAAACCTTTGATGGATTGGATGTAACTTATGCAAATGAAGACCAATATGACGGCGATGCTTGGTTACTTGACAGAGAATTAGCTAAACATGATGGTGTAATTACACAATCTGTAACTTTGGCTAGTGAGGCGGTTTTGCTTGGCACTCCTACATTGTTAATCAGTAAAGCACAACGTGGTTTTCTCGGTCGATTACAAGATGACGGATATCCATTATTTCACTGGCAGCAACCGTGTGAAGGAGATGAATGGAAGAATATGTTAGCCCAATTTTTGGCGGGTATGCACCTAACAGATGCGATAGTAACCGAGTCATGGCCGGATGCGCGTAATCAACTAGCAGAATTTTTGTCAATGAAGCTTATTGATTAAACCAATTTCTGATAATTTGCATGTGGTCTCCGGCTAAAGGAACTTCACCATCTAACACGTTTTGCAATGGCCAAAATCGAGCATCTGCGGCATCGTCTCCAGCATTTGGCTCACCCTCATCAACGGTTACTGAATAGACAACACTGACAATGTGTTTGCGAGGGTCACGCTTAGGATCGCCCATTACCATCAATAATTCGGGATTAGAGCCGATTAGTCCAGTTTCTTCCTCAAGTTCACGGAGCACCGCAATGAGTGGATCCTCATCACGTTCGACAAAGCCCCCGGGTAGCGCCCAGTAACCTTCCATTGGTGGAAATTTACGCTGAATTAACAGAATTTCCTCGCCTCTCTGTACTGCAGCATCTACTGCGAGTGCCGGATTAAGCCAGCCGTTACACTCATCACAGGTAACCATGTTATTCACCATATCTGCGTTTCCGGTCTTGGAAGGTTTTCACCGCTTTCAGCAGGTCTTTTTTCTGGAATGAAGGCCAATATACATCGGTAAAGTACAGTTCAGAGTAGGCCATTTGCCACAGTAGGAAATTGGAAATACGCTCTTCACCACTGGTCCGAATAACCAAATCCGGGTCAGGCATTTCTCCGGTATACAAGCGACTAGATACCGCTTTTTCGTCTATGGATTCTAGCGGTAAATCGCCTGCTGCATGTTCAGCAGCAATCGATTGAATGGCATTTAACATCTCTTCTCTGCTACCATAAGCAAGACAAACAGTGAAGACATATTTATGGTAATCAGCGGTTTTTGATTCGGCATAATCGATAGCCTCGTTAACATCTTTTGGCAGTAGTTCTCGACGACCAATAATTTGGACTTTAACCTCGTTGGCGTGAATTCTTTCATCATCGGCAATGTCGCGCAATCCTTCGATGTATAACTTGAACAGAAGATCTAGTTCTTCTTGCGGACGATTGAGGTTTTCAGTAGATAAAGCGTAAACGGTGAACCAAGGGATTTCTAATTCAAGTACCCAATCTAGCACAGTTTCGAGTTTCTGCTTGCCAATTCGATGTCCTAGACCGGTGGCTAGTTTACTCTTCCAAGCAAACCGTCTATTGCCATCCATGATAATGGCTAGATGGGTAACTTTGACTGGGTGCTCAGCAACCTCTCGAAGGAGTTTCGACTCAACCGCTTGGCCGAGAACATCACCCATTCGCTCAGAGATTCCCATGTCTGCCCCGGCTAAGGGAGGTCGGTTTAGTGTATGATTCCATCCCTTTGATTACCAAGTCGTCAAGTATGACTTTTTACTGGTTTTCTGTAGAAAGTTCATGCGTGTCGTGAGTTTAGTGCCGTCATTAACTCAGACGCTTTTCGATTTAGGATTAACTACAGTTGAAGTCGTAGGACGCACACCGTGGTGTATTCATCCGAAAGAAAAAGTTGAGCAAGTGATGGTAATTGGTGGGACAAAGACACCCAACCTCAACAAAATTCGTAGTTTAAATCCAGACCTAATCGTTATGGATAAAGAGGAGAATCCGCTTGAAATTTATAAAACCCTAGCAGATGAAGGATACGCCATTTTTGTTAGTGAGGTTGAATCAGCAAGAGATGTACCCAATATGTTGCGAGAGTTGGGCAAGGCTTGCAATCGTGAATCCGCAGGTGAGCAATTAGCACTACTCTGCGAAGATTCTCTCAATCAGATATCAAAAGTCGGTAATGGTCTTAGAACTGTGCCGCTAATTTGGTATGAACCATTGATGGCAGTCGGCCCAAGCAAGTACGCTGGTGCGATATTATCATCAGTTGGCTTTGATGTAATTGACACTCACCCTAATGGCAATGGATATCCTGAAGTTTCAGTTGAAGATTTCATCAAGCATGATGTTGAACTGATTTTGTTAACCAGTGAACCTCACGAATTCACTTTAGATGAGGGCAATGGTATTGCGGCTAATAT
>CALDPP010000140.1 GCA_937911345.1 uncultured euryarchaeote
AAATCCAGTTATGCAGTTCAAACGAAGTTAATTTGATTCATTTTAATCAGTTTTAGTTTAATCCTGATTATGCTCTCTGTGCTAGTAAAAATGGTAGTTTGATTCGGCCAATTTTAGTTAATGGGTCGGACAGTACCAACTTGGCGCAATCGTGTTGAAGCAGAATTACACTCGCTTGATAACTTCCAAAGAGCGTTAACCTCAGCAGACCGTAAGGCGCTAAATCGTCTGATTAACGGTGTTAGGAATAGGCGTACAGCAGGCGGTATGCTACCAGCTCATGATTCGTGGAAGCCAATGTTGTTGTCCATGCTGTTGGAGTGTTACAGCAAAATCAGTGAACTTGAGAGTAGGATTGAGAAGTTAATTGCAGAAGAGTGATGTTGTGGAAGGCTGGATTATTGATGCGCAATTGGGCGATGATGGCGCAACTATGGATGTCTGGATTTATGTTAGAGGCATTGGAGTAAAACAACTAGTAGTTCCATGGTGTGCTTCGATTCATATCTACTCAGACAAGCCCCGTCTGCATAATTTGGCAAGATGGCTTGAATATCCAGAGGTAAGAAATCGTTTCTGTGCTGGTGAAATGCGCTTTATTCGCCGACGCCTGTCTCTTGATCAGTACGAGATGCATGATGTGCTAGAAATCGACATGATTGATAGTCGGAAAATTCGCCAACTTGCCAATCATATTGAGTCTAGAGGGGATTTTCATCGTTACACGCTTTATTCAGTAGATGCTCACCTTGCTCAACGATTTTTTGTTGAACATAACATTGCTCCTTTCCAATATGTTCGATGGGATGGCAATCAATTTACTATGCTTGAAATCTCTCCAGACTGGCCCGAATTAACTAGGTTAACAATGGAGTTTTGCTATAATTCAACAGATGGTTTTGATACTATTGAATCACACCTAGATTCGGTCACTTTACTAGTCAATACAGATTCGAACCAAGGCGCTACACAAATGAGATATGAGGTGCAGCATAGAGATTCAACAGCCCAATTTTTGATAGAACTTCAACAAATAATTAATCGTATAGACCCAGATATAATCATGACTAACGGCGGCGATTTTCTACACTTTTCAGTACTCAGAAAATTAAGCCAAGAAACCGGTCAATCATTTTCATTAAGTCGTAAAGATGCACAACTAAATCCGCGGACTATGTCTAGAATAGTACATTCATATGGTCAAGTTATCCGTAAGGATAGTTATTTTCCAATCCATGGTCGTTTGCACATAGACATCAGAGCTAGCTTTATTGTTAGAGAAGGAGGATTGCGTGGGCTGTTTGAACTCGCTCGTCATTCTAGGCAATCGCCACAGGATATCTCTAGATTGTCTCCTGGTTCGGTAATCAGTGCTATTCAAATGCGTATAGCAATGGAGGATGGAGTATTGGTGCCGTGGAAAAAGAATCGTCCTGAAGACACCAAAACCGCGTGGGAATTAATGATGGCAGACCGTGGAGGTTTGTATCTCGATAGTAAACCGGGTATTTATCGCGATGTTGTCGAACTTGATTTTGCCAGTTTATTTCCAAGCATAATTGCTACTCGTAACATCTCACCTGAAACCCTGAATTGTGCCTGCTGTCAACCTTCTTTCGATGAATTGAGTCCATCTCATTTTTTGCCGTTAGACACTAGTTCAGCAAGCGATGAATTCAGGAGAAGGCATCTAGAGGAGAGCATTGGAACTGGTTTGTTTCCAATAACCAATTCTTGGGCTTTACCGGTACCGGGGTTATCATCACATACATGTGGTCGAGTACACGGCTTTCTTGGTCGCGTAGTTGCACCAATAATCGAAAGGCGTCGCCAACTAAAACAACAAATTATCACTAAAGGTGATGAAACTGATAAGCAGCAAAATGCGTTGAAATGGCTGTTAGTGACTTGTTTTGGTTATACTGGATATAAGAATGCAAGATTTGGTAGAATAGAGGCTCATGAAGCAATTTGTGCGTGGGCGCGTGAGATATTGCTACAAACAATAGCCATTGCCGAAGAGGAAGGATGGACAGTATTACATGCCATTGTAGATTGCGTTTGGATTCATCGAGAGGATGTCTCACGTAAAGAAAAACGAGAGTTAGCAAACCGTTTCGCTGAGCGAGTCTCACAGGAAATTGGTATACCTTTAGAGTATGAAGACCTCTACCATTTCATTGGATTTCTTCCAAGCAGAGTTCACAGTGCAGGGTCACTGACCAAGTATTGGGCTTATGGTGAAAAAGGTTTGAAAGTTAGAGGCATAGAATCGAGACAACATTCAACTTGTAATTGGGTTAAGAACCTACAAAATATGGCTTTGCAGATTTTAGTAGATTGCGTTAACGACGGAATAGACGTAAGGAAGAAACATGTCCAGAATATCGTTTGCAATCTTTTGCACGATGAATTATTCAAACTTAGCCATGATCAGATTTGTTTAGTAGACTTGGTAGTGACTCGCCGTGTTAGTAAAACAATAGACCAGTTCACAGTCTCAACCTTAACTCAATCAGCTCTGTTACGAGCCAATTCTTTAGGACATGACATTCCTCCAGGGCGCAAAGTAAGGTTTGTTGTAGTTAGGCGCGTTACCAAAAATCCTGCAGATAGAGTGGTTTTGTTAGAAGAATTGGACAATTCAAGGAATCTAAGAATTGATTTTTCTTATTATCGAGATTTAGCGATAAGAGCCATGTGGGCTATCCTTGCACCATTTGGCTGGAGTGATGATGAAATTATAGCTGGAAGTAAGACCTTGACATTATTTGATTTCCAACCAAATCCTTAGTCGATTACGATTAAATCCTCAATTTCATCTTGGAAAGTGGGCCATAGTTGCTGATGTAATATTCGATTGTAACTTTGTTCTAGTGTCTCTTGTTCTTGCCATTCTTCACGAAATCCAGAACTGCCACTGGGGCGATGAACCAACCACATTTTGAGTCCACTGCCAAGTTTTTTCTTACGCCCTAGTAAACTTTGATTACAATGATTAGCAACAATATCTAGTAACATCTTGTGACGTTTAGAATGAGACTTTGCTGCAGTAATTACGATTACAGCAACATTATTGTTAACAGCAATTTGATTCAGTTTGGCCATACTTCTTTTCAATAATATCCGAGCTTCTCTATCCTTTACCTGTGAGTCTAGATGCATTACAACTGGACCATCAACGATTACCAGTCTGGCCATCGTTATCGCCAACTCATTTACGATCCGATCAACTAGTGACGCAAACTGATGAACGGTGAACCCCCGTCCGATGAACAAATTGTGCAATAAATTGTGGGCGTTAGGATATGTTTCAGGAATACATGCAAGAACTCGAGCGGGATTGAATCTGCACGCACCGTCAATCCAATGGACATATTGTCCATTCATCAATGCCATAGCGGCCCAAGCTTCAGCGTATATTCGCATAGTTTTGCCAGCAAAACCACTGCCACACAAGCGATAAATTCCGCCGCGACGCGGAATTATTTGTTGCTCGTCAATTACACGATTTTGGACTATAGAGTAAGGCATTTTTGCCATATAGCAGATTAATTGATTTCACATAAGTACCTTGACTGAACCCCTAAGAAAAAGTGAAAATGAACGGAGTTATTGTAACTCAATTTCTTTCATTCCCTTGATAATTTGATTGAGGTATCTTATCTCAACACTGATTGAGCATGAATTATTACACATGTCAATGCCATTTTCCCTCACCACGATGGTTTCATTATGTTGCCATACAGTTTCATTGTTTGAAGAAATTAAGCAGGGAGCGGTTTTTATCAAATTTTCATTGTTTGTTGCCGGGAATTCACCATCACCTATGTTTGAAATAATAAAGGAGATATATCTTGATTCGTCTTCAGAATTGTAGTAACTTAGGAATTGCAACTTGTAAAAGACATTGCTATCATTGACAACATAGGTCAAACTCTTTGGTATAACTCGATGTACAGACAAGTCGTAATCATACCATTCAAGCCTTGTTTCGGATGTTTCATCAAATTCAAGATTAGGCACTGAATCAACATTTTCAAACT
>CALDPP010000141.1 GCA_937911345.1 uncultured euryarchaeote
ACCTCAGAGCGTGGCCGTGGAAAGGTAATTACTCACAGTTCGTTAAACTGAAAGCGACGAGTGAAGCATCGCTCGCCGACCGAATTAAAACACTAGAGAAGAAAATGCAGTCAACTACAGGCGCACTTCAGCAAATGAAGCGAGCCAACAAATACGACAAATCCATCTCCGCCAAGCACAAGATGTTAGAGCGCTACCAACAAGAACTCAAAGCCTTGAAAGGTCGAGTGCCAAAGAAGCGTAAACCACTGATTTTGAAACTTGAAGCCACCGATAAAGCAAGTATGGATGTGCTACAAATTGATGAAGGTTCAAAGCGCTTTGACGGCCTAGAGAGACCGATTCTCGACAATCAGGATTTAGAGATCCGTAAAGGTGACCGAATCGGTATTGTTGGCGGTAATGGTCAAGGAAAAACTACCTTGCTGAAGATAATCAATGGCGAATTAAATCTTGATTCTGGTAAGCGTGATTTAGCACCTGGTTGCCAAATTGGATACTTCCATCAAGACCACGCAACACTTGATTTCAATCTAAATCCGGTAGAGCAAATCGAAGTACTACGGCCTGATTTCCAATATGGTGATATTCGTGCCGCACTGGGCAGATTCCAATTCTCCAGTGAACAAGTCAAGACTAAATTATCCCAGTTATCTGGTGGCGAGCGAGCTAGAGTTGCCCTACTCAAACTGCTACTTGAAGAAAACAACCTGCTGCTGATGGATGAACCAACCAACCACTTGGATATGGAATCTAAGGATACTCTAGAAGAAGCTCTACTCAACTATGAGGGGTCACTTGTAACCGTATCTCACGACCGTTGGTTCCTGGACCAAGTTGTCAATCGTATATGGGAGTTGCAAGATGGTGTCGTTACTGTCTACTACGGCAATTACACGGACTACGTTCGTGCCAAGAAGGGTCTACCACCATTAGCAGATGGTGAAATCTCAGACGTTTGATTCCCTTCTTGTAAGGGTTGAATTGATGAACTGCAGGGTTATCGAAGCATCATGGCCGAAGAGGAACCAGTGTTTGAGACAACCACTGGACCGCCCAGAATTATCACTGCGGCTTCGCTTTTTGATGGCCACGATGCCGCAATTAACGTCATGCGCAGACTAATACAATCAGCCGGTGCTGAGGTAATTCATTTGGGTCACGACCAGTCTGCTAAAGCAGTGGTTGACTGTGCCATTCAGGAAGATGCCCACGGCGTTGCGCTAACATCTTACCAAGGTGG
>CALDPP010000142.1 GCA_937911345.1 uncultured euryarchaeote
CCATAGGAGGCATTGGCGGCATACCCGGTGGAGCTGGTGGAGCGTCTAATGGTGCATCGGCAGGTGGCATTGGTGGCATAGGTGGCAATCCAGGGGGCATAGGCGGTTTTTCTTCTGACATTTTCAATTCCTCCGCGCAAAATTACAATGCGGCAGTTCTGCCATTGATGCATAGCACATAACCATTATGGCCAAAGGTTTGACAAAAAATAGGCGATTTAATGGTAAATTGCTCGCTATGATAAGCAACTTGATTTATGATGCGCAAAAGGCGGAACCATGGTCGGATTAGATAGTAGTACACCTCCTGTTATTTTTGTTGTTGGCACCGCAGGGGCAGGGAAGTCATCTTTGGTTACGGCTTTTCAGCGTTGGTCAAGGTTTCTCGAAACAGATGCAATTGCTGTAAACCTAGACCCCGGTGCTGAGCGTGTGCATTATGATGCAGAATTCGATGTCAGAGATTTGATTTCACTCACAGAAGTCATGACAGAATACGATTTAGGCCCAAATGGAGCACAAATTTTGGCTGCCGATTTACTTGCTGCACAAGCCGGGGATGTGGCAGAACAACTCCATGCTTTGTCTGGGGAATTGATGATTGTTGACACACCCGGACAAGTGGAATTATTTGCCTTTAGAGAAGCGAGTAACCACTTAATTGAGGTACTCGGGAGAAATCAATCTGCAATCATTTATTTATTCGACCCAATGCTATCAAGATCACCTTCAGGTTTCGTCTCTCAAATGCTACTATCCAGCATTGTGGAGTTTAGATTGGGACTGCCAACTAAGAATTTCCTATCAAAGTCTGATTTGCTTGAACCCGAGGAATTGGAAAAAATTCTAGAATGGTCCGAAAGATTAGAAATCTTAGAAATGGCTCTGTATGATGAAGCAGGTGGGCAAAGGACCGAATTCGCAATTAACCAGTTGAGAATGATGCAAGAATTTGCTCAAGCACCTGGATTAACTCCGCTATCTTCAGAGTTAGAGGAAGGTTTAGCTGACGTGCTAACCTTTGCTCAAGCCTTATTCGGTGGAATGGGCGATGCGCGTGACGGTTTTGCCCAAGATATTGAACATGAGAGAAATTGATTTTTAATCAAGAAATCTTAGAAGCCGCCTTGAACTCGAAGGTGCATGACAAAACACCTTTTGGCTATTGACGATGTTGAAGAAGACTTTGAGATGATTCTAAGATGGGCTATTGAATTCAAGAGACTTTGGAAAGAAGGTGACGATGTAGCAATTAACTTCCTCCCTCTAGACACCTTGGCAGTGGGCTCGATATATGAAAAACCGAGCACACGTACTAGAGTTTCGTTTGAAGTGGGCATCAATCGTCTTGGAGGTTACCCACTCACACTATTGAAGAACGATATCCAATTAGGAAAGTCTGAAACTGTAGGGGATACGTCCCAAGTATTGTCTAGATTTTTGGGCGCAATGACATATCGTTGCTTTTCTCATGATGACGTTGCAGAACTTGCAAAATTTGCGGATGTACCAGTGTTAAATGCTCTATCAGACAAACATCATCCATGTCAAGCAGCTGCTGATTTGATGACGATTCTAGAACACTGCTCTGAACTAGAAGGACTGAAAGTAGCATGGGTTGGCGATGGTAACAATGTACTTCACGACTTGATGTTGGCTTGTGCCATGCTTGGCATCGATATACACTATGCGATTCCCGAAGGTTACGAGCCTGCGGAAGATGTTGTCGAGCGTTCTAATGAATTGGCAAAGAAAAATGGCAGCAAAGTTATGGTGACTAATGACCCTGTAGAAGCAGTAACAGGAGCAGATGTTGTCTACACAGATGTGTTTATTTCAATGGGTGAAGAACATATGAAAGACAAAATCAAATCTTTCGATGGATTCCAAGTGAATGAAACACTGGTTAGTAATATGAATGATGAGTGGAAGTTCATGCATTGTTTACCAGCACACAGAGGTGACGAAGTTACTGATTGGGTTATGGATCATGATCATTCCATTGTTTTTGATCAAGCAGAAAATCGAATGTGGGCTCAAATGTCATTACTTGCTTACTTAGTTAGTAACGAAGCTTGGGCAACCATGGGTGAATTCATGGGAATTGCATAATCAAACATACATTGGTATGATGAAACCTATCAATCCTAACAACATTGCAGTTCTTATTTTTGCTGCGGCTTGGTAGTCTTTTCCTTCTGCCAATTCACGATTGAGGGTGATTAGCATGAGTATTGCTGGTGTCTGGAAAAATAACTGATTGAATTCAAACGGACCTTTCCAATATGGCACATACAAGCAAACCAAAGCAGCCATTACAATTACGTAAGCCAGCATTCTTGATTTTACCAAGCCGTATGTCATAGGTAGGGTCTGTCTTAGGCCTTCATCCGCCTCCATGTCCTGACAA
>CALDPP010000143.1 GCA_937911345.1 uncultured euryarchaeote
AGCCGGAAGGGGTTATCCGAAACCCCTTTGCATTTTATTTTCCGATACAAAGGGGGTTCAGTGGGACGATAAAGACGCTACCCTCTGAATTGAATTCTAATCATCTTCTAGATTAGTATACAGTGGCGGATAGAGGTATTGAGAATTAATATCCTCATCCATCTGCACAACATATACTCCAGAAACCATTTCTGAGATGAACAAGAATCCTCTTGGATCATATTGCAGCCCCCAATCAAACGGTATCATACAAGAAGCCCAACAATCAGCCATATCATACCCAAGAGTTGCCTTAGGGTCTTCAATCCATGTTGGCCCAGCAGGTAAGTAGTATCCCATAGTGACAGTTTCTGCCATTTGCTCTATTGCAGGGAAGCCAACCTCAGGGGCAGGAGTGCCATCAACCCACTGGGTTTCACTCCAAATTTGGCTGTGGTCGGTAACCCAATTTCCAGCGTGATAGTGTGTCCAATAGACGTGTCCATTAGTCCCAGTATCACCATTGTGCGGGCTGTAAATGTACCCACCAGGGATGTAGTGATGTTCATGGACACTACCATCAGGTAGAATACTTGTTCCTGGCAATTTCCACTTGCTTAGTAAGAATGGTTTTGCTGGGTCTGTAGTATCAATCGTCCAGATATATCCGGTGTGATTAGTATTAGTTCCATATTCAGGAGCAATCAATGTGAGGTGTCTCCAATTGATGCCATAAACAGGGTCGTCTGGGCCAGTACCACATTCGTCTGGCCAAGTGTTCATTGGGTCGGTTTCAGCTGCACCATTGCACAGCAAATGATCGTAAGGTACTGCATAGTGAATCCATCCGTTTCCATTTAGCGCACCACTACTTCCACCCCATTCTTCCGGAGTCATTCCAGCATGGCCGCCGCCATCTGGGCCGTACCAACCATCGTCTGCACTTGGGCAACCTAACCATCTTCCGACCTCATTATTCTGTGGCCAGTTTACTCCAAGAGGGTCAGCAACACTAGGTGGTTCCGAGACATCGACGATTCTCAAACCCGCATCCCAATATGAAATGTAAAGCAATGCTTGGCCAGTAATCGGGTGGATGTGGAATACATTGTCGTGATTGAATAGTGAGCCGCCACAAGTTGTTTCTGGCTCAGGAGTATATCCGCCCCATCGAATAATTTCTCGGCTTACATTTTGGTCTTCATCGTTTACGTCAGGTCTCCAAGATTCAAAACCAAGAGGAACATAGAATATCTGAGTACCTTTGTAAAATACTCCAGAGTCTCCTTCAACCATTTCAGGATATGGATCAGCGCCGTACAAGAATAGATGACACTCTTCTTGAGCGTAGATTGCCGGTGCATTTTCCCAGTCACAGTCTACGTGAAGGTCTTGATTGTGGAAACCTGCAGGAGGGTTATTCCATTCTGCTACCTTGATTGGTTGATTCTTATTTGATACATCAATAACATCTAATCTATTTGCGCCACTGTTTGCATCGTCATCTTGTGGAATTGGGTCTAAATCACTGTTAGTCAATTCGTGATTAACAAGTACCCAGTTGTTATCTGGAGTTACCTTGATGTCAATCATTCTACCAACTTCGGCGTAATATGTTGATAGTAATACCATGTTATTTGGCTCAGAGATGTCTAGGATTTCGAATTGGTTGTAGGATGAAACATAAGCATAACATCCACCGGTGCCATCAGGGTGTTTGACACAATCTTCCATGAAGTTGCCTTCTATCGAAATTTCAGAAGAGTCTCCTGGAGTGGGGCCGACATTCTTGAACTCAGGGAAGCATGGCCTTCCAGCAACGTTGTCTAGTTCAGCTGGCGGAGCAACATTTCCATCACAATTTAGATTGTGATAATCAATTAGAAGCATATTCTCGGTTTGCAATCTGTGCGCCATTAAGTCGGTATGGCTGTGGTTTTCATCTTCAATTTCTACAACAGGGTCGACCCAATCCATTGATTTTGAATCAGAACTATCTTCTTCATCAGAGTCTAGGCTCATGTAAGCGATTGCTGAAATTACACTGACTGTTAACAAACTGACAAGCGCAATCACAATTACCTTATCAGCCGCACTCACATCATCATGAAGTTCCCTTCGAAGCATGATGCCCGCTATTATCTGTTCTATTTCAATTAACGGGTAAAATAATCGCGTAATTTAATTTGTTTTATTTAGGCATATGAGTTGGGTTAGGTCATGAGGCGAAACTACGGACTTGTTGGATTTATGTTGATTGTTTTGATTCTAGTCCCCAGCTTCGCTCAGGCTCACTCGGCTAGTACATTCAATGTGATTATCAAACAAAACGATCTCCAACCAATGGCTACACAAATCGAATATAATGATTCGATAATGTGGTACAATGCAGATTCAAGAGAAAATGTAACACAAAGAATTGTCTTTGATGCTGATGGCGATGGACTCTACAACGGTTCAGAGGATTGGGATTCGGGTGAAATTTACCAAGACTGTCCTCCACCATCCAACAACTCATCGTCAAATTGTCAAGAATCATTCACCGTTTGGTTCAACGGAACGTGGGGCATTGGTGAGTACAATTACCAATCAATTTCATCCGATGGCGACGTACAAAATGGGACGATAGTTGTCATCGAGCATGTTGAAGAAAATACTGGACCAGCAGTTGGCAGCACCTTCGGCTCATTTGACGATGACGATACAGAACTTTCAGATGATTCAGAAGATGATAATATGAAACAGATATTCCTGTTTGTGGGAATGGTTTCTGCAATCGGTTCAATAGTTTTGATTGTTTTACTTATTAGACGCTAATCTCGTATAAGTAACATAACTGTAACCAATCATAAATATACGGCAGCGACTACGCAAATTTATGAAATTCAATGCCTACATCATGATTATTCTATTATCGGCGGCATTGTGTTCTCCGCTTATGGTGGATGACAACACAGGAATTAGGGGATTAAACGATGAAATTAGTGATGTAAAATTCACTGGCAGCTCGATTAGTTCGACGATTAGTCCAACATCAGGCAATATTGCTGGGGGCGACCAAATCACCATTACAGGTTCGGGCTTCTCGAATTTGGCTTACCATAATCTTACTGAAGATGGCTTGTCACATACTTGGACTACTAGCGTTGTTGACTATAT